>JAEOSP010000659.1 GCA_016840305.1 Candidatus Hodarchaeota archaeon | reverse complement strand
GTTCTTGAGCAGAAACCCATTTGGAATTAAGTGGAAACCCAAGACTTAAACCGGTAGCGGATAAGCCAGCTAGTTTGAGAAACGATCTCCTAGATGTTTTTTCCCCTTTAAATAATTCCCTTAGCTTTTTCATACTGACCTCCCTGCTTTCTCTTTTGTTTTGATATGCCAATTGTTCGTATTTCCATCTGCCTGATCCTTTTATAATTCACCTCCCTTCTATTTACTTGATGAAATATGGTTGGTTATCTCTGATTTGGTCGATCACAAAAATTCTATAACCATCTATCCGAAAATGTTCAAATCACCCCGCAACAGAAAGTCAAGGGGTTCTGGCACAACGAAAGCTATTTCCACTCGGAACACGTGGTGCCCCCCGTTCGTATTTGTCGCGGAAAGCGCATCGAAGGGACCACGCTCCTTTCTCCCAAGATCCACCGCGGATCACTTTAAATGATCCACTTTCAGGCCCAGTTGGGTTACTGGATGGGCTGCTACTATAATACTCGATGTCATAAAAGTCATTTACCCACTCCCATTCATTCCCTGCCATATCATAGAGTCCGTACTCATTTGGTTCATAGCTCCCAACAGGCATCGTATCCCCTACACAAAGTTCGTCTTCATATTTAAAGTTAGAATTAGAACAATCGGGTTCAGCGTCACCCCATGGATATTTTTTCCCAACCAGTCCGCCACGGGCTGCGTTTTCCCACTCAGCCTCAGTAGGGAGCCTTTTTCCCACCCACTCACAAAAAGCTTTCGCTCCGCACCAGCTAACTTCTTGTACCGGGCGATCTTCATAGCCGGAATATACAATAAAAGAACCGTCAAAATATCTAACTTGACAATCAGCTGCACCTAGATGAATGCATTCATTCCCATTACGATATATTAGGCATTCATCTCCACCACAGGTATTATCACCATTATTATTAAGAAACTGGACATATTGGGCATGAGTTACTTCGTATTTATCGATGTAGTAAGGATCCAATGAAACTGTGTGCACAGGAAGTTCATCATCTTTACACTCGTCATCCTGACACCCCATTTCAAAAGTACCGCCCGGAATGAAAACGTCTTCGGTAGGCTGGGGTTCAATACTTGTTGTGGTTGTTCCCTCTTCAATTGTTATACTGATTGAAGCAGTTCCTTTCTCCCCTTTCGAATTAGTAGCGGTTAGAGCAATTGTATGTGTCCCCTCAGATAGAGTGTTAATAGAAAATTGTACACCCGTGCCAATTTCTCCATCGATGCTTGATGTCCAAACCATGGAAGCTCCACTTAATTCCCCATCTACAAAATCTATTGCTGAACACGAGAAATTTATCTCCTCTCCAAATTCAAAGCTTTCTCCATTTTGGGGAGAATTAATGGTTACGGTCGGTATACATCCTGTGAGAAACAAGGACAAAAATAATAATGCATTTCTTAAATATCTTATCATTTTCATAATAACCTCCTTTTCTTAAATAATTTTACCTCGCTTTCTCTCAATCACCTGTTGAGTTAAAATGGGGTATGTCTCCTATTAGATTTCATTTGTCACCTCAGAAAATGCCAATCTAATAAAATAGAAATAAATTGAGCCTGTTCAATAATAAAGGTCTAACGAAAGAAAGAATCTATCTATTGTTCAAACATTCTCTTTAATAATAAAACGAATCAACATTCTATGTAGGATTATGGAAATATCTGGAATAAATTCTCAGATACAGCTGATAATCGACTATTTCCTCCCCCTGGACTTGAAGTTGTGTTCAATAATGCTGTTCAATAATTATTAAGCCACGAGAAGTGATAAGTGTTTAGGTAATCATTTTTTTTGAGTTCTTCCTACACTTCATTGATGGTTGAATTCTTGAAGTAACTCTTCTTGAAAAGCTAATAATCTTTGAAGTAACTTTTTCTAAAATTGTTCTAAAAAGAATCAAAATGGAAAGAAAACGGCCATTTTTTGAAGTAACTTAGCATTTTGTGCCTTTAATAGTTTAATAAAATCAATGCATTATAACTATTGAACAGGCTCAATTTATACATTTTAATTGACTGTACTCATTATTTTATCAATGGCTAAAAGATGTTCCGTTATCACTTGTAGCTTTTCTGTTGGTAGCTTTCTGAGGCGTTCTTCAAATAGGAATGAGCATTCTCAGCTTTTTGTTCAAATCCGTCCATAAGTTCTAAGTCCAATGTAACCAACCGAATATATACATTTAAAACCCTCTGAAGATCATTAATATTCTTTATCGTGAGCAATAATTTGCCATCTTCAATGGATTTCATCAATTCCTTTAATGAATCTAAGGTTTTCGAGATGTCCTCTCGATAGTTGACTTTTGTGTTCAATATCACCTTATCAGTCT
>JAEOSP010000658.1 GCA_016840305.1 Candidatus Hodarchaeota archaeon | reverse complement strand
GGGGTCAATTAACTTCTAATTTCTGGCAACCCAAGTATTTAGAACGGAAACTTTGGTGAAAAAGTAGTAGTCCACTATTTGGAGTGTGTTTCAAACCATGAAATTAAATAATCATTTTGATCGGGTGTGTTAATTTCTGGTTTACTGATTCGCCATTCACCAGAAATCCCTAGTTGTTTTACTGTTAAGTCAAAATGACAAACAGCTATTCCCAAATCTATTCTTCTAAAATCAGGCCAAGAAAATAATCTATGACTTCGTGGTTTATTGCGTGTAATAAAGAAGTGAAATATGTTCTTATCCAGTTCTTTTACAACACGCCAAGGTTGTCGATTTGATGCTGATGGAGATAACCGAACCATTTCTAGTACTTCAGCAAAAACAGTAAGAGACGGTTTATGTAGGGGTTTAGAAAACTCTCCATTGAAGAAAATAGTTGAAAAGGGTTTACGCTGTTCTCCTTTTGCCATTTGTCTAATAAATCTACTGCGTAACGTTTGTTTTTTTAGTGGAATCCCTATGGGTGTAATCGCAGGGATTTTTTCGTTTGGTTTGATATTTATCTGAGTTCCAAAAGCACTTCGTTTAAATGTGCCACCTAGCCATACAGTGCCAATATTCAAATGTGTTGCGTAAAGAATTACTTTTTCAAACAAATATCCAAAGTTTTCTAGATCATAAGGTAGTTCATCTTTAGTTATTCCAATGAGGAAAGTATTTGCTCCTTTCACAAAGCCATAAGTACCTAAACGGCGTTTTAACGATCTATCATAGTCTTCAATTGAAAGAGATACAAAGCGAGTTATACCTTCAAATGGACTACTTTTAAGGAGATTTACATAATTCATCAGGTTATTTACAATCTCTTCTAAAGAAAAAGTTGTATCAAATGATCTTATTGACTGTCTTTTACGAATAACATTAAATATATCCATTAATTCATCATTTAATACATTTTTCACCTTCTAAAGTGGAATACAAGATACTTATCATTAAAACCTTTAATTTATTTCGATTACTTTTCCTTAAAATAATTAGAATCGTTAAATTTCTGAATATCAAAGGATTCTAGGATATAATAGGAAGTTAGTTAATGAAAATTTCTTGGTCAAAGGAAATATTGACATCAAAGCAGAAAGGAAACCGATTGAGTATTTTCAAATGTTATTTTTGTCGTGTATTTGGTAAGATTCTTAAAATGTATTTTACAAACACCCTAGATAATTTATCCTTATCAGTCACACGATTCCATGGAGAACAAAATAATGAAAAAATTACAGCTAAAGATATTTATTATATCCTTCTTATACTTAACAAGTATATCATTAATCGGGTGGGATGGAAATGAATACAAAAGTCAAAATATGAGTAATTTGGTGCAATCTGATGAATTATCCAATACTGATTTCTATGACTCGCTTTTGGCTACCGAAGATCGTAATTTAGAGTACAACACAGTGCCTAGTCAGAATTTCCTCACACAAGAAACGGAAAACTCGCCTTTTGAGATAAATTTTAAACCTTTAGGTAAGCCTATATTATCAATACAATCAGTTCAATATATTTCCCATGATGTTATTTATATTACAAATAACAATGATTTCTTAGCGAATAATTTTACTGGCCGAGGAACAGACGTTGATCCGTATTTATTTAATGATTTTGAAATTACAGCGAATCATACACATTTAATCTTTATTAAAGACACTACCGTTTATTTTAATATATCTAATAATAGATTGAATGGTGTGTCTGGATCCTTTACTGGTATATATCTATCAAATGTGACAAATGGTTATATTGAATCGAATGAGATTTTATCTTGTTCCTACGGAGTCCAGTTATCATATACTTCAAACGTCAATATATCCGCTAATACCGTCTATGATAGTAAATATGTAGGCATATATTTATACAGATCCACGGACATTTTTGTGGATAGTAACAATGTCAACTCAAATGTCCATGGAATAAGTCTAACGGATTCTTGGGGAAATAAAATAAATAGAAATTGGTCAGAAAACAATAGTATGCAGGGAATAGCGCTTTACAATTCCTCTTATGTAGATGTTATGGAAAATACGTTATTAAAAAATAGCCAGACAGGTATTTATGTACATAATAGTTTAGAACATGATATCTCTCATAACGTTATAACGTACAACAATGATACAGGAATAGTTTTACATAATATAAACGGAAGTACAGTTAACAATAATGAGATGGTAGGTAATTTAGTTAACGGAATGCTACTTACAAATTCTCACGGAAATCAAGTATTGTACAATGCTATTTATCAAAATGGTGCTAATGGGATCAGTATTATTAATTCCAATTCTAATTATATTCATCATAACGACATTTTTGATAACTATGGATCTACTATTTATGCTCCGATTCGATACTCACGTTTATCCGAAGAGGATAAAGAACCAAATGTTATTATTGGCCACATTGATTATTCCATCAAGGGTACAACCTCAGGTCATGGAATATTTCTAGACCCGTCTAGTGGTAATATAATTGAATTTAATAATATATTTAGAAATTCTGGATCTGGAGCTTATTTGTACGATGCTAATAATAACAAATTCAATGAAAATGTACTAACAGAGAATGGTGAAAATGGTGTTTTCTTAGAGAACTCAAACGATAATACTCTAGATGGAAACATTATCCTTTATAACGGTGGTTCTTTGCTAACGAGTGGATATGATGCTGGAACCATTAAATTCAGCATTCAGGGTACTACAAGTGGCCATGGAATATTCTTAGATCCCTCTAATGGTAATACGATAAGAAATAACTAGATCAGTCATAATGTACTAAATGGAATCTCATTATTTCAATCAGATAAGACTTTCATTGATGGAAATACTATTACTAAGAATGATAATGGTATTTATTTGGAAGATTCAAGCTATTGCAATATAACTCATAATATCATTGCTAAAAACGGTGAATTCCCAGTTGGAGATAAATTATCCTCTGATATTAAGTTCTCCATTAAAGGAACAACTTCTGGTCATGGAATATTCTTGGATCCCTCTGATTACAATACTATCACGGATAACACGGTGTTCGGTAATGAAGGACTTGGTCTTTATTTAATGGATTCTGATAAAACCATTATTAAAAGAAATATTTTCTCAGTTAATAGATTGTATGCAGTCTTTGCCGATCTTAATTCAGATGAAACACTCGTAACTCAGAATGATTTCTATTCTAATAATTGGGTTTATGATGATGGACAACACGATGATGGTCAAATCAGAGATGATGGAGAACACGGCGATTCTCAAGTTAGAGATGATGGAGAACACGGCGATTTCACTGGTAATTATTGGAATGATCTAATAGGAGATATCTATTATTTTGCTGGTTTAGCAGAAAACAGCGATACTCAACCAGCTCCTATTCCTTTTTTCCCCCCTGACTATGAATTTACTACACCAACAGTTTTTTATCCAAATGGAGGAGAAACCTTATCAGGTGAGATCACTATACAATGGTATGAACCCAGCAACGAGAAATATCCTGAGTTCATCAGTTATTATGTGTTTTATTCTGCTGATGCAGGATCAGATTGGTTCATTATTCCATTCGATCAAATGACGACAAGCACAGATCCAACTGGTCAAAAATTACTGAATATTAAGTGGGATACAAAAACCGTAGTAGATGGATCAGAATATTTGATTCAAGTAGTAGCTGTTGATCAAGTAGGATCAGTAGTAAGTGATAATTCAGATGATGTTTTCCAAATTAACAATGGAATTGAAACATCAACATCAACAATCACACCTGCATGGACAATAATCGGGTCTTTGTTAAGTATTGGTAGTTTCGGATGGTTAAGTATTCGTAAAAGACGTAAAAACTAACAAAAACATATTGAAACAATCTACTGATTCACATCAGTAGTTATTTCTTTTTTTTTTGGAAATTCTCAATCTAAACCGAAATGGGAAAATTAATCAATGCATTGTCGGATATATGATTAGAATCGCGAATGCTCAATCACTCGATTAAAGAAATTTTTAACAAGTTAAAGAAACCATCTTGGTCATTACCTCTAAATACATCGCAAGAGGAAGCAATGACTCTATTCTATGCAGGCCAATATGACGATGCACTCCAAGTTATAGAAAATATTATCCAGCATGATGATCTGGAAGAGATTCAGAAAAATCATTCATTGATCATTAAAAGTCGAATTCTTTCGGAGAAAGGGGAAAAGCAAGAAGCATTAAAACTAGCTATAGAAGTAAATAATAAGTGTAAAGATTTTGAAAACCCATTATTGGTTATAGACTCATTAATTGCACAAACTGTGGCAAGGTTTTACCTTAATGAAGCTGAAAGCACTAAGAAACTTATCCAAGAGGTTCATTCAATTCTCAAAAAAACAAGAAGGGTTAGTAAAAAAGAGAAGAAAATAAGAGAATCAATGCTTTATTATTATCGTGGAAAAATAAATCGAAAAAAAGGAGAATTTAAAGAAGCAGTTGCAACTTTCAATAAAGCTCTGTTAATCTCTGAAGAACTAGGTACAGCATATGAAAAAGCCATACTTTTAAATGAACTCGGTATTCTTAATGGAATGAAGGGTGATTACATGTCATCCTTAGAGTACTTTAAGAGGAGCTTAAAACTTTTTGAGACTTTAGATAATTCAACATCAATTGTTAAATTATTGAACAACATTGGACAGATTTTATGGCAACAAGGTGATTTGGATCAAGCGTTAGAGTACTATTTGAGAGGGCAAAAATTCAGCGAAAAACTAGGTCAAATGAAACTAAGTACAGTTCTTTTATTAAACATCGGTCTGATAATAGAAGGCCGTGGGGATTTAGACTCTGCAATGGATTATTATAAAAGAAGCTTAAATAATTTTGAAGAGTTAAACTGTTTAGATGAAAAAGCTATCTGTTTGAACAACATGGGGAGACTACAACAAGTAAAAGGTGAATTAGACCTAGCATTAGATTACTATGAGAAAAGTTTAGCGATCCTTGAAGAACTTGACAATAAACATGAAATTGCAATCTGTGATAGCAATATTGGATTATTATATCAGTTAAAAGGAGATCATATGGAAGCTGCATCCTATTTAACAAAAACTCTGATTATACAAGAAGAGTTAGGAAATCCGCTAGATTTATCAAAAACCCTTCAAAGCATAATAGAAAATTATATCCATGGAGGAAGGAAAGATTCAGCAGAACATTACCTAAAGAAATTAGAACAAATAGATGAAAAAGAAGCCAGTAAGGTTATAACTCAGATGTATCAGTTGTGCAAAGCGCTCGTTTTGAAAATGAACAGTCGAGTTATTCAAAGGGCTGAAGCTCAAAGATTGCTCACAAACATCGCTAATGCTGAAGTGTTAAATCATGAGATCACTGTTGATGCAATGCTAAATTTGTTTGAATTATTACTTTTTGAACTAAGAACTACTGGAAATCAAGATGTATTAGTGGAAGTAAAGGCACTATCTGAAAAATTACTGACGATAGCTAAGTCGCAACAAAGTTTTGCAAGACTAGCAGAGGTCTATAGGTTACAGTCAAAATTAGCACTGTTAGAATTAGATGTAAAACAAAGTCAATATCTATTAACGCAAGCACAATTAATTGCTGATACAAAAGGGTTACATAGACTAGCTCAAGCAATATCAAATGAATTTGATTCTCTACTTAATGATTTAACAAAATGGGACGATTATATAGAAAGAAATGCATCTATCTCCGAAAGATATGAACTAGCTGAATTAGAAAATATGATGGGTGCTATTTTAAGAAAGAGGGAGAGTAGTTATGATGACCTGCCAGGGGAAGATCCCATCATGGTACTTATCCTGGATGAAGCGGGGTTATGTTTGTACTCAAGCACTTTTACAACAGAAACTACTACTCTTCAAGATCAATTAATTGGAGGTTTGTTAACTTCAATAAATGCCTTCATGAGGGAAGCATTTTCAATCAGCGGTTCTATTGAGCGTATTAAACATCAAAATAATACTCTCCTGTTAAAAAACGTCGGTCCCTATCTTTTCGCATATGTTTTTCAAGGACAATCTTATTCCGCAATTCAAAAGCTAGATAAATTTATAGAAAAGATACAAGATTCACCACTTTGGTATGATATAACAAAAATTCGATCTACTGGACGTACTGATGCCGTTAGAGATGCTCTTAATGAAGCAGCTTCCTCAGTTTTTGTTCAATAGATAGGTTTACAATATTTTTCATATTTTTGCATATATCAATAAGTATTAAATTAATATTTTAACAAAAATGACCAGATTGCTTATGCCTATGACTAAAAATAATGGAAAGAAGAAAATTTTACCACGTCAGGTCTGTTATTCCGTGAATTTCACATCAGCCTACTCTAAGGAAAAAAGTAAAGTGAAAAAGGATACGAGATATAGAACAGAATAATTATCTTGTCAATCTTTCTAATACTTATCAGATTCCTCAATTTCACCGTAACATTCAGCTTTAGCAAATAGATAACCAATTAAATGACGGGGAGCTTGAATATCACCATCAACTTGCAATGAATATATTACTTCCTTAAAATCACTTAGGGAAATATCATTATCAATAAATAGCTCTCCACCTACAGTTAAATCAACCATTTCTCCTGTTTCTATAAAATATTCGAAGAACGTTTTTGATAGGTGAACGTCTGAATCAAAGCTCTTCTGCAAAACTGAGGGTAAATGATCCCCTTTATACTTTTCAATATTCTTACAATGTTTGGCTTTCTTAAGAACTAGTAAATAAAGGTGTGAAGGAACCCAAATTTTATTGATTTGTTCAATCTTTTTAATTTTCTTGAAAGTCTCTATCGTTATATCAGGACCTAGGAGTAGACTCTTAATATTCACCAGATTGATAGTTTCATCATCTAAATTGACTAATTCCTCGTTATTAAGTTCAAGCGTTTTAATATTACTTATAGTACTTCCATTCTCACTTTCTGAATTAAATCGATACTTCGCTAACAACGGATTTATTAATTCTGCAACACTTACACCATTCTTTTTGGCAATTCTACTTATCTCTCTATATAATCGTTCGTCTAAACCCCTAATTCCAATTACTTTTTCAGATCTATGAACTTCCACTCCAGGAGGGAGTGGGGGCATAGGAGGTAATGGAGGTCTAGGAGGCATATGAGATTTTTTGGATCTCACAGATCTAGCAGGATCCAAACGACGAAATTTTTTTTCAGTAGTCTTTCTAAATTTCTCTTTTATAGGATCAGGAGAAGTTTCATCTGTTTCATCATCTATCTCATCATCTTCATCCTCAAAAGTTTCTTTTTCTGAATTGGCAACCCAATCTTCAAAGTCGTTATCTTTTCTTTTTTCATTAAATGGTTCGTTCATTTCAATTCAATTCCTAGATGTAATTCTTAATACTATTGAATAAATGCTTAACTGTTCCAGGGTTCATATTAGACACATGTTTCAATACATAATCTGGTTCCTTTGATGGATTTTCGTGTTCTTCTTTGATTCTCTTAGCCATTTTGATATATTTAGTAGTATCTAAGCAAGATAAGCCTTCTAAACTATTTTTGGCTTTTTTGATCATATTAATTCACTTGTTGTGATTTGTTAACACGATACAACAAGTGTTTAACATATGTTATAAATTTATCGCTATCTGAAATATTGATTCTTCAATGAATTATTTAGTAATATGATACTTAAATCAAAATAAATGACATAATATGTACTCTTAACCTAATAAAACTATTTTCGATTGAACTATTTTCGATTATATTTACTTACATTTTTCTTATTTTTACATTGTACAGCAACTGTTATTCGTTTTTAATTAGATATAAAAAATCTCGATACATTTCCTGATATATGTCAGAAGAGATAAGGAAAATTACCACTCTCTCAAAAAAAACCATTACTGATTCTATTGGTAAACAGGTTCGTTATCCTAAGTCATTATTTTTTTCTTTATTATTAGTCATACTATTTGCTGTGAGTGTTTTTGTTGTTAAGCCAAATTTGGTAATTACTTTTGAGGATATTGAAGGTGAAGAAATAGAGGGTGATGAGGATTTTGCAGAAAAATTTGGGCCTATTACAATAGCTCTTCTTGTTGGCTTTGTTCTACCATTTATTATTTGGACTTATTTTCGTGAATTGATTCAGTATTTTCTTTTGAAATTCCTCTCAAGGGGTAAAGATATTAGCACTGATCAGGAGCAACAAAAACTTCTTAGTAAAAAGAGTCGAAATTTGTACTTTCTGATCAGAAGAATATTGATCAATCTTCATACAATAGGTGGTATTTCTGCTTGTATACTAGTTGTTCTTCACATGATTGGATTATTTCCTGAGCATGATGGAATGAGTTTCTTCTTTTCTTGGATTTCAATGCTTTCTGGAATCTATCTCTCAATTGCGGGAATATTGTTGAGATTCCGTTTCAAAAGTCATCTTCCCCTCACAAAACGAACTTCCAAAATTGGTCGTGCAATTCACTTACAACTAATTATTACATCTATAGGTGCTTTATTTATCATTCTGCATTTAGCTTTTAGATAATTACTAATAAGAATTTCAACAATAAATTCCGATTAGAGAATGAATATAAATATTAAAATATCAACATTTCCTATGTCTCGACCTTTGAGAAGAGAGTATCCAAGACGATTATCCACCAAACGTAAGTTAAAAAGAGGTCTATCACGTTATTTTAGAAAAAAAGAACCCGTTTGTTAAAAATCTAACTCATCGTCGTGTTCGTTATCGAAATATGTTATGGGAGAAAGCACCGACTTCGTATCTAATTTTCGTTGGAGTATTGATAATCTTATTAGTAATTTTGGATATTCTAGGATACACCCCTGATCTTTTCTTTATCTTGGTTCTATTAGGTCTTTTGATTATTGCTACTTTTTTAGAACTTTATTATGTTGGTGGAGATTAATCACAACTCATCCAAGTTTTCTAATATTTTTTTTCAATCCCTCGCTTGTTTGATAAGGTCCCTCAATATTAGTATCAGTAGATAATCTATCCGCAGAATATAGTTGGCGGGATATCAATTCATAATGGTTTATTAATGATATACAACGCGATATGGATAAGTCGAACTTGAGAGACGTCTCAAGTCGTTTTTGGTGTTTTTTATGAAAAATCGATTTATTTGTGGTTTATTCTTATCCATATTATTAATCGGAGTATTTATGCCAAACGTTGTTGATCCTGTAACAGCAGCTCTTTCTGATGATTATTTTGAAGATTTTGAGAGAGACGCTCTCCTTGCTTGGTCAACAACAGGCCTGTGGCATTTGGAAGATAATAATACATCTTCATATCCGATGTATGGATTACCTAGTAACTCTCACTATATGTGGTACGGTGATAATAAGACAGGCGATTATAATACCACCGATGCTAACAGTGGTGATTTGTACTCTGATGTATTTAATATGTCAGTGTTTAGTGACACAGCTTATCTAGAATTCTGGAGCTGGGCTGATACAGAATCTTTTGAGGGGGCTGATATTAAGCAAGTATTTATTTCCCCTGACAGTGGATCAACTTGGAAATGGTTGGGTAATATTACGATTACTGGTGAACCTAGATGGGAATTTTATACCTTTAATATCAGTTCCTATGTTAGTCTGGATTCAGTTCAACTTCGGTTCCACTTTGATACTGTGGATGAATTATACAATGATTATCGTGGTTGGGCTATTGATGATGTAGCAATAGTTACAGATCCAGGGGAACAATTTGATCTCTGGATTGATCAAGAATATAATGCCCTTGTTAATGAGACTCATTGGATGGACTTTTACGCAGATTCTTACTTTAGCCATGATATGAACGTTAGTATAAAAATTGAGATAATTGGCCCAATGGGAACAGTCTCATTATATGAAGTAACAGATTACTTCTTCCCCGCTTACAGCAACTGGAATATTTCAAAGAATTTCACTTTTCCATATGCAGGTTCTTATGATGTGCATTTTTCTTTAACAGATGATATTGGATACATATGGGAAGAATGGTGCTGGTGGGAAGTAACAACCCATGGGGATCAAATGTTTGTTTTAGACATTTACCAAGATTATGATGCGATGGTTGGTGAAACTAAATGGATGGATTTCTATGCAGATTCATATTTCAATCGCTCTATGGAAAATGTGACAATCAAGATTGAAATCAATGGTCCCAATGGAGGAGTTTTGTACTACAATGATTCAGTATATCTTTACCCATATGAAATGTGGTATATTTCACTAAGTTATACTTTTACAATTGAAGGCTCTTATGAAGTATATTTTTACTTAGAAGATGACACTGGATACATATGGGAAGAATGGTGTGATTGGGATGTTTATCCCTTCAAAGAACATTTTGAACTCTGGATTGACCAAGAAAATTTCGCTGTTGTAGGTGAATGGGGATATATGGCTCTCAATATTGAATCTTCCTTCACTCATGATATGTATGTAGAAGTAATCTTTGAGATTACAGATCCATATGGATATACTGAGACTATCTATTCCAATGATAGCTTATTCTTTCCCGCAGGAAGTTCATGGAATTATCCTACTTGGTATCTATTCTCCACCACTGGTTATTATGATGTCCATTTGAAGCTAATAGATGATATTGGTGCATATTGGGATGCTTGGTGTTGGTTTGAAGTATTCGAATACAGTCAAGAGTTTATTTGGATTGATATTTATCAAGACCAATATGCTTTTGTTGGTGAAAATAGATGGATGGACTTTGTTATCTATCCTAATGTCAGTACTACTCTTTTCGATGTGACAATAGAAGCATGGGTTGAAACACCGTCGTTAGCAAAAGATCCACTATTTATTTTCAATAATGTAACCTTAACAAATAATGAGTGGTGGTGGTATGATTGGAGTTACACTTTCAATAACGTAGGCCCCCACAATGTATATTTTGTTGTTACACTTGTTGATGGTTCATCATGGACACACGTATGTGGCTGGGAAATTTCAGATTGGGATGTAGAAGTTTGGATTGATCAAGCTAATTTTATCAAAATTGGTGAAGTTGGTGAAATGAAATTAGGTCTGAAAAATCACTTCCCTGATAAAACCGCCTTCGGAGCTTATCTTGAAATCAAAAAAGATGGAATAGTGATGTTTAATGTTACTAAGAATGATATCATTCTAGATCCTGAACAGGAATGGAATGAGATCATCACATATACTTTTGATAAACTTGGTCACTGGGATGTTTTCTTTGAGGTTTGGACTTCTGATTATTCTCAATATTGGTCAGCTGATTGCTGGTGGGATGTCCAACCTTCAGATAAACTCGTTCCTTTCATTGATAGCGATCATGTTGCTCAAGTAAATGTAACAGAAGATTTCTTTGTAGGTGTGTACAATTATTTCGGTGATCTCCAGAGTTTCAATGTTGAAGTTACCATTACTCATCCAGATGGTCATGTTAACACAATCTACAATGATTCTGTAACAGACATCAGTCCAGGTGAAAAATGGAAAACACCACTAAGGTATACTTTCAACTATACTGGTCATTTCGAAATTTTGGTTGCAGTCAATAACGGTGGATACTCGGGTAGCGTCGATAGTTTCTTCGATGTTTATGTGGAAGTTGAAACTACCACATCAACTACTACAGAACCCCCAACACGTTCTACAACTATTAGTTTAACCCCTGGATTTGAGCTCTTCTTAATGCCATTGGTTATTCTACCACTCATTGTTTCTAAGAAACGCAGGAGATAACTCTCCACCCCTTTTTTTTAATTTTTAATTTTCTCCTTTTTCTTCCATGCAAATCTATTTTCGAATTGTTTAGCTATTTTTGTTGGATGCCAAGGAATATTTGCTAACTCTTTTTTACCTTCTTCAATGATAAGATGTAGCACACCTAAACCCTTTGAACAGAATAATTTTTCTAAAGGTTCATTTATGTTATTCACAGAAGCTATTAAAGATTTATAGTAGTCAATATTCAAAGCTTCAAGAAATTTAGTGTAATTAATAGCAGAAGATACGGTATCCTGTCCGCCTGTTGTGAAATATTTTGAATTATCCAATATTAATACCTTTAAATTCTGAGGTTTATAGTATGCGGCAGTAATAACCGATCCCAAGCCCATCAATAGGTTTCCATCACCTGTAATGACGGTCACCCTTTTATGAGGATTCATCACTGCTAAACCTATACCCACACCAACTGGTAAACCCATCGACCCTCTAAGATATACTTGAGGCTGGGGAAGAAAATGAAAAACCTCCCTACTAATATTCCCATTTGAGCTAACTATTAGGTCGTTCTCACCAATGTGGTTTTTTAAAGATGAGATTATTTCATATCCTTTCATTGACATAAAACTCCTTTCTTAACTAACAATACTACTGGTAATGAATGCTCATTCATTACTGAAAGTGCTTTCTTCATCCTTTTTTGCCAATCTCTTTCATCTAAATCCCAATAACGCAAATTTAAAGAGTCTAAATAGGAATTATTTATTTTTCCCATCAATGAATGTTCAGGAAAGTCTTGATCATCCTTTAAACCTCTGTAGCTTACCATCAACATCATTGGTAACTTATATAATTGAACAAGAGATGTTAACGCATCACCAATATTTCCTAGACCACTATTTTGCATATATACTAGTGCACGTTTCTTGGAAAGAGTAGCTCCAGCAGCAATTGCTATAGCTTCATCTTCTCGAGTTGCATAAAGGTGTTTTATTTGTAATTCTTCTTTAAGATTAACTAAATAGGTTAAAAAATCTTTGAAATAGGAACAAGGGACCCCTGAAACTAAATCAAAATTCTTTTCAATAAAAATCATGAATTCCTCAAGGTCAATCATTATCCTTCCTCTAATGTTGAGGAAAATAATTAGTTTTAAGTGTGATTAAGATGGTAGACATTTACGAACAAGAAGGTCTAAATTTATGACAAAAAATATTGTCAATCGCTATTCTAAAAATCCCATTCTTACAAAAGCGGATATCCCTTATCCAGTTGAAACAGTACACAATGCTGGAGTCACAAAATATAATGGGAGCTACATCATGCTTTTTCGTTCTCATCGACGAAATGGCCGATCTATCATTGGAATTGCGGAGAGTAAAGATGGTTTTAATTTCCAAGTTCGCGACGAACCTTTTATAATACCGTCTCAGACGGGAATATTCAAAGAATATGAAGCTTTTGGTGTAGAAGATCCCAGAATTACCTATTTAGATAATTTTTACTACATTACATATAGCGCATACTCAAAACATGGAGTTAGAATTGGTCTAGCTCGAACTTCTGACTTCCAATCGGAACCAGAACGAGTTGCATTCATCACTCAGGCCGACTATCGAAATACAGTTCTCTTTCCTGAAAAAATTGATGGTCAATATGTGAAACTAGATCGTCCTCATTCAGATATCAGTCCTTGGTCAATTTGGATTAGCTATTCTCCCGATTTGATCCATTGGGGTCAATCTAAGGTTATCATGAAACCAGTGACCTACCACTGGGATGAGATGAAAGTAGGACCAGGAGCTCCTCCAATAAAAACTACTAAAGGTTGGTTAAATATTTACCACGGTGTTTTTCCTACAATGGATGGCTCTATCTATCGATTAGGAGTTGCTCTCCATGATTTGAAAGATCCATCATCGATTCTCGGAGTAGGTGATCAATGGATTCTACAACCAGAAGATCCTTGGGAGATCACAGGATATGTCCACAATGTTGTATTCTGCTGTGGTGCAGTGCCAGAGGAGGATGGTAGTCTAAAGGTTTATTGGGGTGGAGCAGATTCTGTAATGTGTGCTGGAGTAGCCAAAATTAGTGAACTAGTAGATTTATGTATCACAGATTCTCGGAAACCATATTTATGATCATCGTTGATTATTACCGTAGATTACATCTGAACTTCTTGAAATATGGTCCCTTCCAGTATACGATTTTGAACGGTAGAACACTTGCTCTAACAAATTTCTGTAAAGTATCTATACCAATAATCTTCGCAATCGTAGAGAATCCATATTTCTCTTGCAGCTGTGAAACACAAGTTTGCACTACTCCTTTTGAATCATCAAGTTGTGCGCTAGCTTTAATCATAATACCCCTATTCCAGAATGGGTTTATAGGATGAGTAATATCAATAGCTAATGATAATTTTGAATTATGCTCAAGATTTCTTGCCATTGTGGACTGTTTATCGATTATAAAGGATATAGTACAGCTATTAATCTCATTAATGAAGATTACTGGATGAATATGAGGTTTTAAGTCTTGTGAAAGCGTGCTACAATATATTACCGTTGTATGGACGAAAAAATCAACCATATAATCTGGTAATTCGCAGATATGACCATCAATTTCACATTTTATTTTCATATCTATCACAAATGCTTAAAATCTTAGCAAGGTTGACCTAGAAGCTTTCCAAAAAGAAAATTGATTTGGAATTATTTCTATTATTGTCCTACTGACAAGTGGGTATATTCGCCATGCGAATGGTAAATTTCTATTCTCTTTTTGATATTGGCTGATATAATGAGGGTATTTTTTCCTAAATAGCATATATACTCGAACCATTCTGAATCCAAAAATCAAGAAGTATAAAATTCCTGTCCAGGCATTATGACCATAAGTTCGTGCTCGGCCAGAGATTGAAACACCAATACTGTTTGTCACCTCTTCATGCTGATGAGAATCAATAAAGATAGAAACATTGTTTATTCGTCTTAAATTTTTAACTTTTTGACTTTTAATAGAGGTAATAAAAAAAACATTTCTACCATCGAACACAAATAAAGTAGGTGTAATATGTGGGTATTTATTTGGAGAAACCGTTGCGACATTAGCAAATCTTGTCGAATATAATAGCTTAGATAGACCTTTGGGAAATGATTGAGTATAGAGAATTCGAAGATAGATAGAATTAAATGTAGCCAAACTTAATGTAAGAGTAAGATACACTAATATAGCCAACATTAGAAAAGCATCAATTAAACCGAGTGGGATTAGTAAAAAACCACTACATATTGCTAACAGATGATAATAATCAACAAATTCTAGGTTTCTAATATCTACCGGAGAAAAATGAGATTTCAACGATGGTGAACGAAGAAACTTTGCCAAACGAAGATTTCTTCGAGTCTGCATTAAAACAACATAAAGGGAGAGTCCTAGTCGGTAGCATAAGTCAAATGCAAGGAGGAATATAAAAAGAACTATTAAGGGAGGGAGAGTGGTCACATGTAGTTCTACTTGAATTTTATCCAGTATACTCTCTATCCCAAAGGACTTAGAAGAAAATAAATAAGTTAAACTTGCTGAAAACACAAGAATGCTAATAACAATTGACGAGGGGTGAAACAGATTTTCTAGAAATTCTATTAAGAATTTTCTATTCACTGTATTAATTCTCTCGATTTCCACATCACGTAATTTATCTGCATAGCGAAATATTCCAATAGTCCATAAAAACAAACCAAGGGCTCCAAATCCTCCAGCTATCAGATAAGGTAGTGGTATCATATAATAAACATATAGAAAGAAACCCCAAACAGCATACAGCAGTAGTAATAACAATACATTGGTTGGAGAGGTGAAACGATTGAAAAGCCAAAAACCTTCAAAAACCTGTTCTTGAAGAAACTTATACTTCTTGGAAGGTTGCATTGAGCCTAGTTTCAAGGTGCAAAACTCATTGTCATCAAAGCTTTAGAGTAAATATAATTGCCATTTCCTAATTATTT
>JAEOSP010000657.1 GCA_016840305.1 Candidatus Hodarchaeota archaeon | reverse complement strand
TTACTAAATCTTGAAAACCATTTCCTTAAGGAACTATTTTCAAAATAGTTTATTTGGTTGCGGCTAACTTAATGTCACTCTCTTTAACAGTCTTACGACCAGAGTGGCGGGCAATTTCGACTGCATATTTTGCAATCTCCATACCTTTGTTAGTCACGATTTCGTTAAGTCGATCAATAGCGCCAGCAGATACGCGGTGTGCACCAGCGTCTCTGATAACTTTCTCAATTCGAGCTCTTGCAAATCCTGCCATGATATATTTTCACCTTTTCTCTAAGATATTTGTGTGAGTTGATAATTCTACTCACACTAGAAGGGTTAATTTTAATACTATTTAAATCTTCCCTCTATGATGATGGGTGTTGTTCTCATTCACACCGAACAAATGATCATGAATATCATCTTAAGGTGGTTGAGCTACTGAAAGTTCATCAACTTCATATACTTCAGAGGGGTATTGTGAACTCTGCACTTCCATAGATTACTAGTGATGTTGATATGTTAGTCCACCAAAATATTGAGTCATTAGTACAAACACATTTCAAGATAAAGGTATAGATAAAGCATTAGAAGGGTTTTCATCTTGATATCTTTGATTTAATCGGATTTAATTTTTTCATCTCATCGTAGAGACGGATCTATAATTCCAATTCGTACCACAAGGGAGATTACTAGGTGTTGATTACAGATTTTTCATTGAGAATAAACTTTATCGAATATGTAAATGATCATTACAATCTCGGTCTAGACGTCGTCAATGTTGGTTGAACAAAACATCAAAATTGCATCTCAATGCTCTCAAAGGAGGAGACAATTGATGTGGGATATCAATAAAAATTCTCAGAAAATGACTAATTTTCCTGCGTAGAAATAGGTATTTTTTACTTTAATTGTAGAATAGAAAAAAGAGAAGAATTGAGGAGATAAACCCCTCAATTAAATTGTTTTAAATCGACAATAATTACTTGGTTGATGCAAGTTTTATGTCTGACTCTTTGATTGTCTTACGTCCAGAGTGTTTTGCCACTTCTACTGAATATTTTGCTATTGTCATAGCGTAATCGGTCAACACTTCATTAAGACGATCAATAGCACCAGCAGATACTCTGAAAGCGCCTGCTGTTCGAATCAGATTTTCAACTCGTGCACGTGCAAATCCTGCCATTTTTCTTTTCACCTTTTACTCAATTGATATTTTTCGCGGACATTTTTCTGTGCCCACATTCTTCTCACCAGTTTTCCCCCTATTTAAATTTTGCTTTAATCTTTATGAATTTCTCACTTTTTTTATATATTTTTCAGCTTTTCTTAACACATACTTGATACATTTCACTTCATTGGCCCTTCATTTATCTTTCATACTTTTTGTCCCAACACAACAAAATATAAGAAAAAATCAACTGAAAACTCTGTGTACTACAAAGATGGGAATTAACCTATAATGGCAGATTTGCTTCAATTTTTGCTTATTATCTTTCCTTTTGCACTAGCCATATTTTTGTTAGTAAAAAAACGCTGGAAAGCTGACACTACCGGAATAACTGTCTGGATATTAATATCTATTATAGCATTCCTTTTTTCGGCCTCAATTTCTGATATTTTTGTGATTTCAATTGCTGGTATAATAGATTCATTAAAAATAACATTAATGGTTGGTGCATCAATATTCATGATAACGTACATGAGTGAATCTGGAGCACTAAGACGAATTATTGTATTTGTGAAAACGTTGAGAGGTTCTCATCCTGCATGGCAAATTCTATTCTTGAATTTTGGAGTGGGATGTTTTCTAGTTTCAATCGGAGCTACTCCTATTTCAATACTCCCTCCAATCATGATAGCTTTAGGTTTTCCACCTGTAGCTGCTGTTGCTTTACCTGCTATAGGGTACGACCCATTAACAACCTATGCATTATTAGGAATACCAGCTGTTGTATTCACAGGAGAAATGGGAGATCTAAGTAGTTCAGGTATACTACAGCAAGCAGCTCCAAACCTTCAAGAAGTAGGAATGGCTTTCAGTTTATACATGCCTGTAATTTCAACTGGAATTGCGGTTTCAATGTTATTCATAGCTGGTGGTATGAAAATGCTCAAAGATCCCAAATCAATTCTTATAGCTATTCTTACAGGAACCACAGCAGGGATTACAGCAATAATATCAAATTATCTGGGAGTTGTCACTTTAACTGGAATAATATCTGGAATTGCGGTTCTTATTGTATTGGGTATTTATGCCTGGAGTCAAGGGTACCCAGTTCTTAATCGTTCTTCTTTAACCAAAGAAGATAAGGAAATTGAGCAAAAAATGTCTCTATTCCGTGCTCTCTCTCCATGGATTTTTCTTATTCTATTTGCTCTTATAACGAATTTAATTCAACCCGTATTTGAGCTACTATTCAATGATCTACCGTTTCCAGTTACCATTGGTTCTTTCACTTTAAAGACTCGATTTTTATGGCAAGCATATACTTGGGTTATTGTAGCAGTAATTCTTTCATTCTTCTCTTTACCTTCTGATAAGGATACACTTAAGCGAACAAACTCACTTTTTTGGAAAAGAGCCTTAAGACCTATGATTTCTGCAGCAATATTCTTTTCAATCGCATGGATTTTAAATAATTCCGCTCCCGTCAATGATCCACGAAACATGGTTTCTATTCTCTCTGAATTTACATCAACGAACTTTAGTTTAATTTTTCCAATTTTAGTTCCATTTATTGGGTTTTTCGGAGGATTTGTCTCAGGTAGTGAGACATCATCAATAAAAATGTTTTCTGGTTATCATGTCAAGACAAGCAACGCCTTAAATTTGGATCCTTTAACCATGGCTACATCTAATGGAGTTGGGGGAGGGTTAGCAAGCGTTATTACTCCAGCGAAAGTACAAAATGCAGCTGCAACAATCGATGAAATAGGTATTGAAGGACAAGTTATTAGAAAAACTATTATGATAGCTTTGATTATGGTTTCAATCTTATCTATGCTCACCGTGCTTTGGGCTCAATCTTTTCCTGTAGTTAACTCTTCACTCATTATAACTCTTCTACTCATTTATGTATGTTTAACGATAATAATATTTTTTAGTACGTATGTATTAAAATTCAAAACTTCAGAGAAACCTAATTCAGGATTAGATCAATCATGACCTTACGTGAAAATAGATACATAATTGGGATTCTGCTCCCATTACTTTACGAAATTGGATTAATTGAAGCATATGTATTCTTTATGGTGAGTAGGGCAGAATTGGCAACTAGAGTATTATTTTTCCTAATTCTACCACCTTTAATCCTAATCTTTCCATCTTATATGATCTATATTTATAGCCCTTATATCATTCTGAAAGTGACTAATGTAGTGGATAAGTATTTTCAAGATTTGAATCAGGATCTTGATCAAATCTTTAGTTTAAATAGTACCAATCTTAGTACAAAGATAAGAGAAGAATTACGTGGTAATATTACAGCAATTTTACTCCCCGAATTAAAAAATGTTTTTCGAAGAGGATATATTGATCCCTATTTCACCAGAGATGATAATATTCCAAATGAGCGTATGTGCTCATTTCGAGAAACCCTTCTTTTGTTCTCTATGTCATTCGGGATTCTTAACATATTAAATTTTGTTACAATTTTATTTTTACAATACTCTTCTATTGACTTAGATTTTCTGTACATTGATCAGATTGTGAACATCCAAAATATTCTTTTCTTCGGTTTCCTATTTCTTTCATTCATATTAGTATCAGCATTTCTATT
Source organism: Candidatus Hodarchaeota archaeon (assembly GCA_016840305.1). The sequence goes on along the minus strand of JAEOSP010000657.1, from coordinate 6,882 downwards.
TTTACATTCGAGAAAAAGTGTCACGAACCTAATAAACAGACTAAGCTACAACCTCGTCTTAGCTTCTCCAGAGGAAAGTCTTAAAAGCCATACTAGGCACATAGAACTTGAATCTATTAGGAAATTTCCTATAGAAGATCGTTTGGGTAGGAAACTAGCAGCTAATTGGGATTTAGTATCAAAACTTTATATTGAGTTTATTGAAGCACCCTTGAACGAAGAGATACGAGGATTTTCTAAACGTGAAGTAGCTAAAAATCTTGTATTGAAACAATATTCCGATATGCTTAGTAAGATGGAACTGTCCAATGAAAAGCGAAAAGAGTTAGAATTGCAATTTTACCTCGGACAGGAGCTTACAGGAGCCATTGAGGAACTTGTATCTACTGAAGAGGAAACTGAATCTATTAAAATAGATATTTTATATTCGAGACAAAAACTTGAAAATTGGGAACATATCACAAATGATGAACAAATTTCGACATTTCTATTTCTATGGCGGTCAGTGGAGGCTTTATTTCGACATGCTCTGTGGAAACGGAATGCATATCCAAAAGATGATCAATCATGGCCGTCAATATCCAACTCTTTAATGAAAGAACGTCTTTTATCCATTCAAGATAATAAATTGCTAAAGTCTGTTCGTCAAAGACGAAATGGTCTCCTTCATCGATCACAAGATCGATTTGTAAATAAAGAAGATATTGAAGATCTTCTACGGATACTTGAAGGAGTTTTAAACAAATTCTAACATTCCCAGACTACTATATTGTAATTTCACACTTCAATTCGTGATATGTCTATTACTACTGGTCGTTTAGGATCAGGACAACACCGAGAATGAGTGTTGGGATCTTTAAACCAAGGATAACTTCCACCTGACTGCATAACACAAATTGTAGGATAAATTGAGTTTAAAGCAGCAGGACATAGCTTTCCTGCATCTTCAGGATAGGAAAAAATCTCTCCAATCAGATGTCCACGAGGACATTTCTTATCTCCAAGTATATCAGTTATTTCAAGTTCAATTTTATAATCAACCACGATAATCAAATCCTAAATGTTCAACCTATCAAGTGAATTGTGTCTCGATTAAAATTTCCGTAATTTCTCCGCTTAGTATCCCCCTCAAAGGTTCATATTTTCTAAAATCATCTCAAAAATGTTCTGACGAAGGGAATAAAGTATCTTTTGAGCAATCTTCTCCTTATCTTCTGAAGTAAGAGAAGTAGGAGGGAGATTTGCCTCTCTAAGGTAATTGGCAAAGCTGTTCATAGTATTACTCAGATATCCACTAATATAATTGATATTAATGACTGATTCTAAACGACGTTGAATTACAACACCCAAAATAAATAAATTTGCTCCTCCCCTTGCTTCAGGATTTTTCAATGGAAAAGCGCGATAATAAAAAGTACCGGATGGACTTTTCCAAGGAAGAGATCCAGATATATATGCACTACTCACTATTTCATCAAAATCAATGATGGACATTACCTTTACTGTACTCAAAATCTCTTCTGAACTAGTATCTTCCAAGCTCGGAGATCTTGAGAAAATTTGTGGCCCAAATTTTTCGTCTAACCATAAAGTATACGCAGCAGGTACATAAAGATCAATATTTCCCTGATCAAGTTTTTTAAGATCACTGCTTTCGCCATCAACCTTACTGAGAATCTTATCAATTAATTCTTGAAAACTTTTCTCAACCTTTTCTCCAGTTTTTGCGCTAGTTCTAGTCATAAGGAAGGGGACATCAGGAAAATCTTTCTGCAATTCCTGAACTAGTTCTTGCTGTTGATTTTCAGTAATATAATCAGGAAATTCAGGAGAAATAAGGTCGATCTTATTTCCAATTATCAGTACTGGTGCACTCGGATTTTGAGAATGTTCAAGAAATCTTTCAACCCAAGGTTTTACGTTTAGGAATGACCGTTTATCTGTTATATCAAATACGGTGATTGCTCCCCTTGAAAAAAGATAATATTTAGGTTGAACTCCTGAAAACTCTGTTTGACCAGCTAAGTCCCAAATTGTTAAATTTATATATTCAGTGTCAGTTGTAATCTTCTTTATTGAGAAGTCAACACCAACTGTAGAAAGGTATTTCTCACTAAATATTTCTCCCAAAAAGGATTTTCTAAGGCTAGTTTTTCCAACAGCTGGATCTCCTGTTAAACAAATCTTAAAAGAATATTTTTTTCTAGGTATCAGAACATCAACCCACATTGGAATTAATAAGTACGAGGAATTTTAATTTCCCTGAATAAAAGATACTGAGATCAATAAGTGTATTTTTTCCCAATTTTCAAGTTATATATCATTTTCTTAATTAGAGATTTTTATAGAAAAAACGTCGTCTATCGACGACATTATCCTTTTTTCTGTATGTAGGTAATTATTAGAGTTAATGTCTAATTCAGATCTCTTTCACCTCATACATCAATTAAGAAAATACTTTTGAAAAGATTTGATTCAATAACACTAATTCTATTCTCAAAGGTCATTCCTTTTTTTTGCTGGGAATTTCTGATTGTAACATTCTTCGCAGTAAGCTTTAGCTTCCATCGCACCACCTACTCCAAATAAAAAGCCACAGCAGCACACGATTCACTGAATTTCCGCTTTTTCCTTTATGTCCTCAGAACAAAGTGGTTTATTGCAGGAATTACATTTCTTTTTCGCTGTTCAATAAGGATGATAAAAACATCCTTCTTTCATTTAGTTCATCTCGCATTTGGTATGAAACTTGAGTTCAATGCTAAAAATATTGTTTAAGAGGTAAAAACCTTCGTGAAACAGCGATATACACACTAGATAGCGCCGTAAATAATGTAATTAAGATAATAACTCTAAATATTAAACCATCAAGGCCCAAAACTTCCAGATTCAAGAAAGGATAGAGATAATCACCTGTCGTTCCACCATGGATCAAAGCAAAAACAAGATAACCTATTGGATAACAAAACCAGTAGGGAATGAACGACAAATGGTAGTTATTACCTTCTGTTATGAACCAATCTATAATAAAACCAACAGGAATGATATAATGGAGCATTAGGTTAAGAACTCCTTCAACACCCGAGGGATGGTATAATGGACTTAGAACAACGGCAAAAACCAGAAAAGTGACCGTAATGTAAAGTGTAATTGCTCCTTTTAGCTTCCCCATCAATTTCTCCATTTTCTTAACGTCAGATGACCAAATAATTGCAAAAATTAACCAGATTACTACTAGTAAGTTGGTTTGCATTGTGAAATGTCTATAAATTCTCAAGTTTCTCATAAGTAAGGGTATTGAGGCGTTTAACGGATTAGTGGTATTTAAATAATGTGAAACGAGAAGTGTTCCAATCCCTAATATCACAAAAATTATTCGATAACCCAAAATATAAGGTTTAAGTTTATTAGATGTACCTTCATTTGAATTCATTATTTATTTCCACATTTTGGTTATGATTTCAGTAGTTGAAATTTTTAATTTTCAATGAAACTCATCAATCGTAAATGTCTCATAATTACCCTCATTAGAATGATAATCGATCTGTGAATTTAGAGAATTAATTTCTTTTCACTATTAAATATCTTTCTACCCGTTATTTCATATGAAAAATCAGGAAAAGGAAAGAATATGTTAACAATCTTCTGGTTAGGGATATTTCATACCTCAACTCAAAAGCATATAAACGGACAAGAGCTAAATGTAGCTTGTCAATTAATGGTTCTGGTTAATGAAAATGAAGAAGAACTACAAAGAAGCTATCATAGCTTTTATAGGAGGGGCAGGTGTTCTACCAATTTTAATGACAATATTCATAGGGACACCAGAATTTGGTTATGCCATTCTTATTGCTTTTGCTTTTTTTCTCATGGCAGGAACATTGAATGGGCTACTAGTTGAAACACAATATAGGGCAGGACCACTGATCCTTCGAGAACCCCAAAAACAAGCGGTTTTATCTTTTATAGGGGGAATTGGTGTACTTACTATACTTTTAGGTCTTTTTACCACATCTATCTCATTTGGATATAGTATTGTTATATCTTATGGCTTTTTCTTACTAGCTGGAGTATTTGGAAAACTGATAGAAGTTGAGGGGTTAATAAGCAGTGAAGAATATCGCTATCCATCAGTAGAAAAAACTATGAAAAAGGAGAAAACGCAGAAAGTATTTACGAGAACTCCTAACAAATGCCATTCCTGTAATGGATCTATTGAAGTAAATGATATTTTTTGTCCAAATTGTGGAGTAGAACAAACAAATTATGCGTAGTATTTATTTAAGATGTGGGATATTAGTCTCAGTAAGAATTCTCTCAAAGTGGTAACCATTATCGTCAAGATTTCTAGTAACTTCAGAGATAATAATTCCTGTATTTGGAATAGTAAATTGAGATTCCCAGATAGAATTAAGATCAATATTCAATAATGAGAGAACTATAACTTTTATAGTAATCATGTGTGTGACAATACAAATATTGTGTTCCGAAATTTTATGCTCTTCTAGGATCTCAAGAAGAGTTGAGATAGCACGTTTTTGCACATTAGCGATGGATTCCCCTTCAGGAAAACAAAATTCCTTGGGTCGAGACTTCCAAACTTCATAATCATTATTGAAGTTTTTTTTTACATCTTCTATCCTCAATCCAGCCCATCGTCCCACATTTATTGATCTGAGACCTTTAAAGGTAACTAGCTCTGGAAATGCAGAACTCTGGATTAGATGCTGTGCAGTTTCTATTGCACGCTTCAAAGGACTAGAATAGATTTTGGTGAAGCAAATGTTCTTTTTCTCGAAAAAATCACCCAAACTTTTTGCCTGTGTATGTCCTACTTCACTTAAAGAAACATCGGTCCACCCTTGAAAAACCTTGTCCTTATTTGCAACGCTTTCTCCGTGCCTAATTAGATATAATTTCAACAGAAATCACCATTATACATTTGGGGGTGGTTTTTTAGGGTTTATACAACAAATACTAAAGCGCAGTAAGTGTTCCATCGCACATTGGACAACTCGACCGACCGACCTTAACCATCTCCGCGAAGGCTTCTACACACACGAATCTACCACATGACTCACATTGCATACGAGGCGTTCCTGCAGGATGTTTAACACTACATAACTGACAGTAAAACGGAGGTTGAATGCTGGAAGACAAAGGGGTATATTCGGTTCTCTTTCCTATACTTATATCTTTTTTCTGGACTGGAATATCAACTTCTGTCTGATTTAGTGCAGATACATCCTCTAGCTTAAGAAGTCGTGTCCCAGAATCAGATATAGTTCCATCCCACCTTTCAATCCAAAAAACATCATTTCCATGTAAATCTTTATAATACAAAGAGTCTTTAGGTTTATGGGGTCCAATTACAAGTAATCTATCACCTAGTTTTAAGGAGGAAATTAAATCAATATTATATCTATGCCCATAGTCTCCCCGTACGTGTAACGTTCGCTTAAATAACTGTGCAGGATCAGTAACTGTTAAGATTCGATAAGCACTTGGGCCTTCTGCTTTTTCTTGTGAGGCATGTGCCTTTACAACACACTCGAATTCAATATCCATCTTTTTCCCGCGAATATAGGCATCTGAATCGAGTAAGTCAATAGCTTGCTTGAAGCTCACTCTTTTGTAGGAGATCTCCTCTTGACGTGGAATTCCTACTGGATAAGCACAACTATCACAGAATTTTGCGCGTGCAGGCAACCCCTTTCCGCAACGGGAACAGAATTTATCAGGGACAGGTTTAGGAGTAGAAGGATATAGAGGAGGTTGAGCAAGTCCTCTCCTTGTATAAGGGGAATATCGATAAGAAACGGCCCGAAAATCAATTTTATTTATAAGAACAGCATAAATAACAACAAATCCTCCCAAAAGCCAAGCAAACATTATAGAACCGCTAAAATAGACTGCTGTTTCACTATAAACATCATAATATAGAGTACCAACGTATTCTAAAGGAAAAGAATAATATGAGATTGTAGCTCCGATAATATAGGAAATGAGTGCGGAAATCCCAAGAGCGTTGATAATTGTTCTAGGTCGATAAATTGAGTATTCAAGATTTTTAGAGTAAAGAATTTTTGTTGATAAGAAAGCGGAAAAAAGACACCAAATATACCCAAACAGAAGAAAAACCATATTTTGAGATGTAGGTTGGTACAAGTAAGTATTAGGATCACTTTGGAGATAAAGTTCAATTCCAACTAAACCTAGAATGATACTAATTAGCGTTGGAGGAATGACGAAATAAAAAACAAATTTTTTTTTCAGAAATAGTCGGAGAGTGGAAATATCAGGTTTATTTGTATCAACGGTAATTCTAGTTATCAGGTCCACCTACTTATAACCGAGAGAAGACTTTTTGCTTTGCATCCACGACGAGAGGAAATTTCTTTTAAGTTTTCTCAGAATATTCTGATACGGAAGATGATACTGAGTGCTCAATGTAGGAATTTTTCTAGTCCTAAGAAATCTATTCTAAACTGAAAATTATAAAATTATCATAAATAACCCATTAAATATGATTATTTAAGAGTTCATTGATTTCTAAGGTGAAAAATATGAGTGAAGTTTTTTTAATCCAAACCGATGATCGCATTGATGGAATAAACAGGGTCATTGCTCATTTCAAAAAGTTATTTAATTCTTTCAAAGAGAAGAAGATTGTTATCAAACCCAACTTTAATACAGCCGATCCTGCACCAGCATCAACTGATATAGTACTTGTAAAAGAATTATTAAAAGCCTTAAAAGGTGTTGAAAATATTTCAATAGTCGAACGATCTGGACCAGCAAATACTCATGAAACCATGAAGACGGTGGGATTATTTGATCTACAAAAGGATGTAGGAGGATTTGATGTTATCGATTTATCTC
>JAEOSP010000656.1 GCA_016840305.1 Candidatus Hodarchaeota archaeon | reverse complement strand
CCTGATACACATCCGCATGCTACTTGAGTCTTAAGAGCAATAAGCTCAGACTGAAGAAGATTACGATCTCTTTCGATACCTCTAGCTTCAGAAGCTTTGATTTCAGCCATGATAGCAGCACTCACTAATTTTGTTAGAGAAGCTACTGGTAGTAAGAAATCATTACGAACAGTAGACCAAGAAGACAAAAAAGTGATACTCTATCATGGAGATTATGTAACAACAACTTTATTGGCAGATAAGGATCTACCTATTATTCATAAACGTGTATTGAATTTTACGGAAGCATTTGAAGCTGAGTATGGTAAAGGGCTTAAGGGATGGAAAGGAGAGACTTCCATCTTCAAAGGGGCAGAGGTAATTGTAAATCAGTATTTTCCTTTAGATGTAGAAGACCAAGTAATTCGGGGAGTTAAAGGAAAATTGATTGAATTTAGAGAACAACTTGATTTATTACATGATCCTCCACATATAATATCTTTGATGAAATTTATAACTGAATTTATAGGAAGGTATAGAACAATCGTTAATGAACACTATCTCGATTATTATAACGAAATTATTGCCATCGCTGAGAAGAAAATTACCTTAGCTTAATTTTATACTTTTTTTTTAAATCTATCTTTTTCTTTAACATTCATATCTATGAACTTTTATTATTATAATAATTAGTTTAGTAACAATTTTAAAAAACTGAAGAAAATGGATGACGAGTATACTCGTTTCAAAGTTTGTATTTTTGGAGATGGTGCAGTAGGAAAAACAACCTTAACACATCGTTATCTTCAAGGTGTCTTTAAAGAAACGTATAAACTGACAATTGGAATTGACTTTTATCTTAAGAAATTAAATATTAATGATAAGAAAATTTCCCTGCAAATCTGGGATTTTGCAGGAGAGGAAAAATTTCGCTTTTTACTTCCTGGAGCTGTTACTGGAGCACATGGAACAATTTTCATGTTTGATCTTACAAGGTATAATACTTTTAGTAATTTAACAAATTGGTTAGGCGTCTTTAATGAAGTAAATGAAAAGGAGGGTGTAACCGTACCAACGTTATTAGTTGGAAGTAAACTCGATCTAAGCAGTGTCAGAACGGTAAATGATGTAGAAGCAAAGGAATTTGGAAAGAAAAATAAGTTCTATGATTATATTGAGTGTTCTTCTAAAACAGGCGAAAATGTTGATTTCATTTTTGAAAGTATCAGTCGAAAAATGATTAAAAATCTTACTTAAGTAGTAGTATGTTCGGTTCTTCTGATAATTTCATTTTGTAAATCAATGCTAAGATTTATAAAATAATCACTATAACCAGCAACTCTTACAATTAAATTTTGGTATTGTTCAGGATTATTTTGTGCTGCTCGCAAAGTTTTGGCTGAGACTACGTTGAATTGGATATGGTGTCCATTCATTTTAAAATAGGACCGAATAAGGTGATTTAAATTATGAATCGAAGAATCACTTGAAAAGAATTTGGGTGCAAATTTTTGATTTAATAGAGTCCCTCCTGTTCTAAGATGGTCAATTTTACTTGCTGATTTGATAACTGATGTAGGTCCATATTTATCCATTCCTTGAACTGGTGAGATCCCTTCAGATAAGGGGGTATTAGCTCTCCTCCCATCGGGTGTGGCTCCAGTTACTTTACCAAAATATACGTGAACAGTTGTAGGAAGTAAATTTATTCTATGAACCCCACCTCTTGTATTAGGTCTTCCGTTAATTGAATTATAGACAAATTCAAAGACTTCTTGAGTGATTTCATCAGCGTAATTATCATCATTACCATATTTTGGAGTTTTATTAACGAGCTTTTGTCTAAGATCTTCATACCCAACGAAATTATTATCTAATGATTTCAGCATGTCATTCATTAAAATAGTCTTTCTGTCAAAAACATTGTATTTAATTGAACATAAACAATCTGTAATACTTCCCATACCTACTATCTGAATATAAGAAGTGTTATATTTCGCTCCACCATTATTATAATCCTTTCCTGTTTCAATGCAGTCATCAATTATGATTGATAAAAAGGGTGCTGGATTTTGAGCCCATATACGCTCAATAATTTGGTTCCCTCTTATTTTGATATCTACAAAGTACTTAATCTGTTTAGAATATACGTCCATTAGTTCTTTAAAACTTGAAAATGTTGTTGGGTCTCCTGTTTTTAATCCGATTAGTTTGTTTGTGGATGGATCAATACCATTGTTTAGAGTTATTTCTAAGATTTTAACAAGATTAAAATACCCAGTTAAAATATACGCCTCTTTCCCAAAGGCACCTGTTTCTACACAACCACTTGCTCCTCCATTTCGAGCATCAATTATGGACTTCCCTTGATTTGTAAGTTCTTTAACAATAGCATCTGCATTAAATACTGAAGGTTGACCAAATCCTGTTTTAACAATTTTAATAGCCCGATTAAGAAAAGCATCTGGTGTTTTTTCACTAATTTGGACATTACTGCTAGGCTGAAGTATCCTCATCTCTTCGATTACATCTAAGAGAATGTATGACATCTCATTTACTCCATCAGAACCATCCTCTTTTAACCCCCCGAGATTAATATTGCAGAAGTCTGTATAAGTTCCGCTTTCTTCAGCGGTGACTCCTACTTTTGGAGGTGCTGGTTGGTTATTAAATTTAATCCAGAATGCTTGGAGTAATTCAACAACTTCTTCTTTTGATAATTTATCGTTTGAGATATCTTGGTAGTAAAATGGATATAATCCCTGATCAAGCCTGCCAGGATTAAATGCATCCCACGTATTATACTCGGTTATAACTCCTAAATGAATAAACCAGTAATGCTGTAATGCCTCCCATAAGGTCCTAGGTGCATTAGCGGGAACATAGGAACATATCTCAGCAATTTTTTCTAGCTCTTTTTTTCTTGTTGGTTCATTTTCTATTTTTGCCAATTCTGAGACTCTTTCAGCATACCTTTTCGCATATAAAATAATTGCATCTGCTGCGATATCCATTGCTTTCAATTGTTCTCTTCTAGAAAAAGCATTTATATCATCATAAAAATCTAATCTTCTAATAGATTCGGCAATTTTTTCTTTAAAATCTAAAAATCCGTTGCTCCATATATTTTTTCCTGCTACAGTATGACCTGGTGCTCTCTGCTCCATAAATTCAGTAAAAATTCCAGCTTCATATGCATCTATCCATTCTGGGTCAACAGATGAGAAAATTTTTTCTCTAATTGTTTTACCTTTCCAAAAAGGAATTACAATATTTTCAGAATCCTTTCTCGTTTGATCACTAACTTTAAATGGTATTTTTTCTCGAATATCTAAAACGTCTAAATCTTTCAATGTATGACAACATACTTCTGGATAAGAGGGTGTTGCTTTTGGGGCTAATCCTCTTTCGCCAACTATTAATTCTCCATCGTTTATGCAAATCTTCTTCTTTTCAAGGATAAATTTAAACGCTTTAGCCTTCTGAACTGGTATAGAATCGTTATATTCAACTTTACTTTCATAAAACTCCGTTATTAATAAGGCTCGTTCAAGTGAAAGTGTGGGGATAGCCCTTCGGCTCTGTCTTCTTAATCTTTTTATTCTTTCGTTCATATTATTGCCTTATTAATATGCATATTAGTACCTAATATAAATACAGTTATTTGAAGTATAAAAAATCTATTTTTATTAAATAAAACTAACATTACAAATACTACTGCTAGATTGAAATTACAATATAAAAGATTTTTATATTTGCTTTCAATTATAAGAAATAAGATCTTTAATCTAATTTTAAGAGAATTTTCCCATTTTAAACCCGCATAAAGGTTGTGAATAAAATGAAATCTATGTATGAATTGGGTGTTCCTGTACCATCTAAGAGATCCTTGATTGTTAGAAATATAAAGGAAGTAACAAAAGAACAGCGAGAGAAAGCATTAGATGAAACTGAGTATAGTATGTTTACATTTCCAGCAGATTTATTAGTATTAGATTTTCTTTCAGACAGCGGAACTAGTACTATGACCGATTTACAATGGTCTGCATTATTTCACGGTGATGAGTCATATGGAAGAAATAAAGGATACTACGTATTACTGGATGGTATAAGAGATATTTTTGAAAGAGGAAATAATCCGAAGAGAGTTATAGATTTGATATTATCTGGAGAGTCAAATGCTAATAAATTAATGAAAGAATTATATCTAAAATCTTATGAAGGCGGTTTTGCTAATGGTGGAAAATATCAACTTATTCGTCCTAATGCCTTTATTGTACCACAAGGAAGGTGTGCTGAACATTTACTTTTTTCAACATTATCACAAGTATTAGATGAAATCGGAATAGGAGCTAAAAATTGTTGTATTCCAAATAATGGTCACTTTGATACAACTG
>JAEOSP010000655.1 GCA_016840305.1 Candidatus Hodarchaeota archaeon | reverse complement strand
AGAGAAAATTGTTCTATAAATGTCATTTAGTGGATTGAAGTTTGAATTTCCCTATTTAGATGATTTAAGGAATTTTTAATAGTTTTTCCCTTTCTAGTAATTGGATCTTGACCGTCATTGAGTCCTAACTGAAGAAGTAACTTTTAAATATTAATCTAGTTTTTTATACTGAGATCTAATTCTTTTTTTTCATAAAAACCGAGATGAGTAAATGGATTTTTTTGAAGCTATTATTAAGAACAAAAGATTTAACGCTTTTCGTCCAAACAGTTCGTTAACTACTGATCAAATTCAACAAATGCTTGCTTGTGCTCAATTAGCTCCATCTCTAAGTGAAATACAGAATTTTGCGTATATTATTGTTACAGATAGGACATTGAAAGAACAGATTGCAGATAGGATATCAAATACTAGGATTAACATTGCTGATGCAGCAGTAATTATTGCTGTAGTTGTTATTATTGATGAAAATGACGATAAGAATGTTATTGACGCTATCACTGCAAGTAATCAATTAATACTAGCTGCAACAACACTAAATCTTGGGAGTAATTTTATTGTTGAATTTAATGAATCAATCAATCAACTCTTGATGGTAGAAGGTGAGCTATCGATAATTGGTCTGATTCCAATTGGTGAAACTACTGATGACGGCTATCAAGGCTTGAAACGATCAATAAGTGATTTAGCTTTTCATAATACAATTAATAAAAAGTTTAACTTTGATTAATTAATGGTAAACATTATCGGGGAAGATTGAATTTGTCAAATAATATGGAAGAATATCTAATTGTTGAAATTGATAAGAAGAATTTTGCCCTAAATACTTGTTATATTGAATCAATTCATTCCTCCGCTTCTATAAACTTTAATGAGGACTTGAGTCGTTGTTTACCATTACCTGAAATGGATTGGGAAAAGAGCTTTCAAGTAATAACCCTCAAAGATTCATCGAATAATAAGTATAAAACATCTTCTTTTAAACACTCATCTAGGGTTATAATTTTATCAGATAATCAGACGGGAAGGAATGTTGCCGTTATCGTTGATGCAATCAGAAAGATTTTGGATCTTTCTGTTGAAAAAGGACAACAGGTTGAAGTAACCAAGATAGATATTCACAATCAATTTCCTTTGGATGACGAGAAAGTAACTATATTAAATATTAGAAATGTTTTTATGACATAACAACTAAGATAATTCAAAGATAGAGGGGAATCCATGCAAAATCACTTAACCAAAGTTTTCTGCCTTTTTCGCACTGAAGATGATTTAGAAAGGTTTTATATAAGTGATCTTGCGCAATCTGATGTTTTGAGATGTATCATTTCTGTTAAAAATGATAGGGATGATGTAAAAAGTTTTTATAATCTTTTGTCAGAAAACTATGATGTAAAACTTTCAGTTATTTCAAAAGGTAAGAATAAAAAACTAGATATGGATAATCTAGCGGTACAGTTTAGTCAATGGTTTGATGGGCTTATCGAGTCAGAAATTCGTATCTATTTAGATTTCTCAGCGACTCAAGTTTCTATTAAGTTAATCATGCCATTATTTAATTATGTGGAAGGATTATTACAAGAGAAATTGGATAAATTCTCAATCTACTCTGTTTTTTTGGAAAAGAATCTTACTCAAAAGCAGATTCTACTGCATATGCTTAATTATCCTTATATATGTCTAAATCCCTCTCATATACGTCCTAATTTCTATTTTAACACCAACAACCGAAAATATTTCCCGAAGAATCTTAGGGAAATTTACCAACCATTTGAAATATTGATTGAAGAAATAAAAAGCAATTCTTTGGACGTTGAAAAACTGGAAAAACAGCTTTTTCAACTCTCTACACAAAATAATATCCAAGAATTTACCCTAGCCTCTTATTTATTACAAGATCAAAGCACTATAAAATCAGCTGATGTTCCAGCTGATATTCTGTCTTTAATGGAATATCAAACTCTCAAAAAGAATTTTCTTCAGAAAGAACAAATCCTTAGGACGATTATTCATGATCTGAAATCTCCACTAGCCTCAATTCAGGGGTATTCAGAAGTTATAATTAATGGTCTTTCGGGTCCTGTCACTCAGGAAACGAAAAACCATCTTACAACTATAATTTCAAATACAAAACGCCTTGCTCTGATGGTAGATAGCCTTTTGGAATATGAACAATATGATAGATCAGATTATATATCTAAACGTGAGACTATTGATCTGATTAATGTATTGAATGAGGCAAAAATGGCTGTACTCCCGAAGATGATTCGAAGAGGGCAAAAGATATCCATTTTCGCCCCTGAATCACTGGAAATAGTGGCCAACCAAGAATTACTTGTGAGGGCAATGCAAAATTTACTTGATAATTCAATAAAATACTCTCCAGCGGAAAAAGGGCAAATAAAAGTTTCTATCGTGGAGAAAGGTGACGAAACTGGCAAAATCATAATCACGGTTCAAGATAATGGTTTCGGATTTTACAAGAAAGATTTGTTAAAAGCTTTTGAACCATTTTCAAGATTTGAGGCCCACTCGAAATCAACTGGACTTGGATTATCCATAGTTAAGAAAATTATTGAAAAGATTCATGGTGGTACAATTACAATATTTTCACCAGGAAGAAATAAAGGAACTACGGTAAAAATCACCTTAGATAAAACCTGAATAAGAATTAACTTAGTCGGTGGGGGTACAAATTAATATCCCAACCCTTATTAAATTCCATTTGTTAAAAGGCATTGGGAAGTATGGTGACAAGTAATCCTTTAAAAAAACTGGAACAAGAATATATCCTTCTAATTCTTCAGTATTTGCATTTGAATCCAAGAGGTAAAACTTTCAGTCAGATAAGCGCAGCCATTGAACACAACCCTAATCCAAAACAAGTGAGGAAGAGTATAAACACCCTAACCGAAATTGGATTAATTTTTCGGCTTCAAGCGGAAACTGATATGGATACTCTTTATGTTCTATCAAACAGAGGGAGATATGCAAGTGAAATTGTATGGGATTTATTTCGAATAATTCTGAATCCTCACGATGTTACCCCTGATGACCAAGATTTTTTAGATTTCTACCGATAGAGTTACTTGAGCATTTCGTACATTCAAATTATTTTTAAGGTTTCTATAATGTCCTTTGCAGATCCTAAGATGCAATCTTTGTTAAAAAAGCAAAAATATCAGTTAACAGGAAAGAATACATCTGTAAAGAAGTGTGGATGGACTCATAAGGCTTTGAGGGAGGATAAGTACTGCTACAAACATTTTTACGGGATAAAGGCCCATCGCTGCATTCAATTTTCCCCCGTATTAATCTGTAACTTTCAATGTCAGTTCTGTTGGAGGATCCATGAGTCAGACATTGGTTTAGAGAACATGTACAAATCTTATGATCCTGAGGATAAAGAGAAACTTGAACAAATGTTTGATTCTCCCACTGAGGTCGCTGATTCCATAATAAAGAGTCAAAGAAGGATTATTGTAGGATACAAACCTGTAGTTTCAGAACAAAGATATAATGAAGCCATGAATCCTAAACATGCGACTCTTTCATTAACTGGTGAGCCTTTCCTGTATCCATGGATTCCAGAATTAATTGAAGAGCTAAAAAAGAAAAAAATGACTGTGTTTATTGTTACTAATGGTAGTGTTCCTAAAACGTTACTGTCAATTTTAAAGCAAAAATCATATCCAACTCAATTGTACGTAACTCTTCCTGCGCCAGGAGTAAAAAATTTCTTTAGAACTCATCGACCTCTTGAGAAAGAAAAATCCTTGGAAAAAATATGGGATAGTTTACGGATTATAGGAAAAGGTGTTCCTTTTCGTACCGTTGGACGATTAACTTTAGCGGAAGGCTTAAATTTGATAGATCCAGAGGGTTATGCTGAAATGATAAACGTTATGAAGCCATCTTTTGTAGAAGTAAAGGGTGTGGTGCATGTAGGAGCAACAGAGAAACGTCTTCCTCGTTCTGCCATGCCATCACATGAAAGCATCAAGAAATTTTCACTGAAGCTCCAAAAACTAACTGAATACAAAATTATTGCAGAGTCAGAAGTTAGTCGTCTGGTTATTCTATCAGATGGGAGTAAAGACCTCTTGATTCCTGAACTAGCAAAATACTAACATTTACATTCCTTTCTATTTTCGAATAGCTTTTTAGATATGAAGTTGTGAACTAATTAAAAATAATTGAACAACGAGGAACTCTAATTGAAGTTGACTGAAAGAATAGTTGATTCGACCACAGGACTTAAAATGAAATCAGGGTCCATGGTGGAAATTCATATTATTCGGGCCGAAAATGGCGAAAAAAGCATGATAATAAGCGATGAGAAAGGGTCGCTTACTCTAGATCAAGATGATATTGATAGTTTCATTGACTTTTTTGGGAAATTTCTTGAATCATTTTGAAAGAAAGTAGGATTGATGAAAAATGGATATTGAATACCAAAAAAATGAAGTAACCTGGTGTTTAGATCGTGATGGACCTAGAATATGTCTTCGTGCGGTCTCAATAAATGATGAACTTCAACATCTTGAAATTTCAAGTGAATCTTTCAATTTAGAACTTAAAACAACCGAAGCTCAAGAATTCCTGACTATATTGAAAGATTTATCTGCAACAAAGACCCCACCCATCCCTTTAACTGAAACTATTTCACCTGATATTGTTAAAGAAATTTCAGATGAAATATTTGAAGAAAAATACGAAACTATTCAGACTATTTCACCTTCACATGATACAGATCCTATAAAATCGACCTCTTCCTTTGATAAAGGAGAAATTCTTGAAGTTTTACAGAAATCAGACCTTACTATTGAAAAAGAGGTTGATGAATCCTCAATTGTTACCTCTCCTTCATCTCAGCCTCCTGAATCATTAAAAACAGGTCCAACTCTAGACACATCAGAGATTTTAGATGTATTAAAACAGTCTGAAGTTCAAGAAGAGGAACAACCAGTAAAAATAAGAAGGCTAGGATCATTATTTGGAATCGAAGAATCAGTTTCATTAACTCCTTCGGCTACTATAGAAGATGAATCTGAGATTTTTAAACGATCCGATGGAAAACTTGAAAATGAGCTTACAGAATTAACAGATATTCTTATAGGAAAAGAAGAAACTGCAAAAGAGACTTATGAAACACCCACAATTAGATCTGAACCTGAAGCAACTATTGAAGGAATTTTACAAGAGGAAAATGTTAAACCTTCCGTTGTCCTTGGAGGAAGAGTAGATACAGCATCATTTTTCCAGAAATCGGAAGAAAAATCCCCACTAGAACAATTATTAGATGAGAAGGAGGAAGAGGAGGAATCGCTCTCTTCAATACCAGCATTTAGCACGGAAGAACCTCCCAAAATAGAAGGTGATAGTTTTGATAGTAACGACTTAGAATCCTCCAATGAAATTGCACCTTTTTCTCCAGATGATTTACAAACAACCTCATTCATTAGTGACTTCAATTCAAAGAAAGAGGATGCTAAGACGGAAATTGATAAAGGTGAATTACAGGATAATAGAATTCCTGCTACAGAAGACGATTTTCGTAAATTAAGGCCAGTAAGTGAGAGCTCTTACACAACTGAAGCAGATAGAAAAAAGCAAATTGAAAAAGAAAGAGAAGCTCGTAAAAAACGTTTGTGGGAGTTAACTCGAGGTTTTTAACGTTCATTTTGTTAATATGGGGGTAAGTATTATTCAAAATGAGTGAATTCTATGCCAAATTTAAGTGACAAACTGAATATTGCATTTGTTTTACATGCTTATCAGCCACCAAATCAGGATCCCAAAGTTTTAGCACGTATTATTGATAATTGCTATTTACCAATGGCCATTCTCCTAGAAAAGAATAGTGAATTTAAGATTACCTTAAATTTCAATGCGAGCCTTTCTGAAATGCTAGTCAATGAATATGTAACTGTCATTGAGAAGTATGCCAGCTTAGCTAGGAATGGACAGATTGAATTTCTTGAATCGGGAGCCTACCACCCAATTCTGCCATTACTTTCAGAGAAAGAGGCTAAATATCAAATTGAAACGAATCACAGGATTAATCTGGAGATATTTGGATCAGTGTGGAACCCCTCTGGATTCTGGCCTCCAGAGTTAGCTGTTTCCAAAGATACACTCATCTTCCTTGAAAATATGGGGTATCGTTACTCAATGGTTCCCGAAATAGCTTTAAGCACGAATCCTAACCAGTCGCAAGCATTAATGAGTACAATTCCCTATACTTCTTTTGCGCCAAATTTATCCCTAATTTCAAGGAATCGTGAGATTTCAAACAATATTTCTTTTAGACGGTATCCTAATATAAATAATGTAAAGGAACACTTTGCTCAACTCAAATCAAAATCAAACCATGATTTGTCAACGTTAATTATTGCATCTGATATTGAAACCTTTGGCGAACATCATCGCAGTTATGAGAAGTTTCTGGCTGAAATATTAACAATATCTAACCCGCAGACGGTTAAAGATATTCTTTCTTACCCTTCTCAGCAAATAAAGGAATTTAGAAATAGTAGCTGGAGTACCTCCGAGGAAGATCTTTACCGAAATATCCCGTATCCATTATGGGCTTATCCTGGAAATTCGATTCACGAGATTCTTAATTTCCATTCAGATTTACTTTCGGTATCGATTGATTTTTTGTTGACAAAAAAGGAAGAAACTGATTTCGAGGTACGGAATGCATTAAAAGAGGTAGCTAAAGCTCAGTATAGTTGTCAAACATGGTGGGCATCAACTAAAGACCATTTTAGTAAGAAAATAATCTTGGATGGATTTGAAGCACAACAAAAAGCATTACAAATCACGATTCGAGCAATAGGTAAAGAATATCCACACTCAGTTATACATGCAACCTCTGAACGTTTAAAGAGAAGATTAAATCGTTATCTCCAGAGGATACCTTAAAGAGGATTAATTATATGGACATTAGTAAGGAACTCGGTGTTTCAGTACTCCAGGATCTTATTCGATATAACACAATTAATAATCCAAATGAAGAAAAATATCCAGATGGAAATATTATTCTGTTTCTTAGGGAACTTCTTCGAGAGTGGATTCCAAATTTCAGGAGCAAGATTTTCACACAGGGTAAATACTCTTCAGTATATTTCACAAACGATCTGAAAGCCCCGTGTGATACACTCTTTATGGGACATTTGGATGTAGTACCTACATCACATGGTTGGAATTCAGATCCTTTTGTTTTAGCAATTAAAGAAAATAAATTTGGCTTTGGTCGAGGTTCCAAAGATTGTAAGGGATCTATTGTCTCATCATTGTTATTTCTAAAAAGTTTTAATCAGCAATTAAGTGATAATAAATCCCTCAACAAAGTAGGTCTATTTCTTTCCATGGATGAAGAAACAGGAGGAGAGTATGGAACAAAATATTTCTTTAATTATGCTGTTGACAACAATATCGCTCCAAAATATATAATAAACGTTGATGGAGGACCAAGAGTAGTTTATAAAAGGCGTGCGGGCTTTAAACTATCATTACATACCAATCCCTCCGTTAAAAAGAAATTTGGCGAGCTACAGAAAATTTCCTTTAAGTCAAGAATTATGGTAGATGACAATCGGCATAGTGCCTACTTTGTAATGGGTGTTGACACTCATGCTCTGTTAGCATTATCTAAATATCTTCACAATAATCCTCATATGCTAATACGTTCTATAAAAGGCGATTGGATAAAAAATAATGTGATTCCAAATTCAATTCAAGCTGAATTATTAAAACCAATTATTGAAGAAAAATCTAATCATGGTAAGAATCTTTCTTATGATGAAAATCTTACACAAGCAATTGGTCTTTTGCGAAGTATGATCTTACTTGATGTTCCTACAGAATTACCTAGTGAATTCGGAGTAACTGTTAATCCAAATGTACTATCTTACTCATCGAATGAAGGAACGAATATTTTTTTCGATGTAAGAGCATTTCTATCACCAGAGAATAAAGGATTACTCATTGAGGCATTAAAACATCGATTAGGGTCGTTTTCACGATTTTGCGAAATTCAATGCTCTGGTTCATCTGGGTTCTTCCATACAAATATAGACAATCCGTTAGTAACTGAATCAACTAAGGTATTGAAGAACCACGGACTCATGGATGAGAATCAACTACCAATAGAACAGGAAGGAGCTTCAGATGCCCGCTATGCAACTTTTCACAACATACCAGTGATTGATCTTGGTCCTAAAGGTGGGAATATACATGGATCAAATGAATTCATTGATTTAGAGTCAATGATCCATTTTTCAAAGGTCTATCATGATATAGTGTCAACGCTAATCATTTAGTAGAAAGTACATACTCTTTAGCCCCTGTTTAATTTTCCATTTCACTTTAGTATATCAGATGTAACTTGTTTATTTTTTTCTTTTATCTCTCGCCCGCAATGAGAGCATACTAGATATTTTGTGTGATAAATACCTCCACAGTGAGGACAGGACTTTATTCTTCGAGTAACTCGCCGAATTATGCGAGTATGGAATCCCCACATCAACGCAAAAATTGCACTAAGTGTCCCTAAATATCCGCCGATCTCACTTTCAAAAATTAACCAAAAAATCCAGCTAAATAGAAAATTGAAGGGAGTTTGCATCGAAATCGTGAGATTCTGCTCTGCAGGATAATAACCATTTTTCTGAATTAAGAAATAACAATTGAGATCACTTGTTGTTTGTGATGGTAAAAGATCAATCGTACTATAATTCCCATTAGTTTGGTATAAGCTTTGATTAAATATCCATAACGGATCTACTAGAGTTTCAGAATCAATATACGCAAAATAATAAACATTTGATCTAAGTATTCCGACAGAATCCCGAGCTTCCAATTTAATCTTTAATTTTTCACCTTTTTCAGGTGCTGATGGGGTAAAATCTACATTTAAATTCATTATACGTAACGTAGTATATTTTCCCTGAACTGAAACAAAAGTTTGTCCCTGATAGTTTAGTTTGACTGTAAAAACAGCATCTCCCTCCTTTGTAATCTGATAAGAATATGGAATAGTGACTAAAGAAATAGAATTAATATTTAATTGAGTAGCAATTATTTTAGATATTGATTCTACTGGTATATCGACAATTATATCGACATTGATGAAGGTTCCAACTCCTAGACTCAATGGTACAATTGAAATATTCAATATTTGATTTGTTCTTTGTGTCAAAAAATCTGTATAATCCACTACGACTTGGAAAGGGAAAATGTTACCTAATGAGTAAATTGCTATCATATTTGCGACTAGTAAAGACGTTGTGGAAGAATTACCAAAAAGAAATAATCCAAGTGAGGATGAGTAATACGCGTAGAAGTTACCTACCGAGGAAGCTTGATTTGATGCTCCAAACCCAACGATTTTATTTGTGGAGATGTATGCAGTAGACGTAAGTTCATTCCAGAGCGGGAGAATTAATCTCTTCAGTTGTTCATTAATTATAAGATCTTCAGAAATCATGGAAAACCATTCAGAATAGCCATTGATTAGGTCTATAAACTCAAACTGTTCACTTACAAGCTGTGAATCTAAAAACCAGCTATTCATCGGTAAATTAGTGACTTTCAAACCCTGAAAGTATAGTGATTCGCCTTTAAACGTGATTATTATATCAGCAATAAGCTTCAATGCAATTTCTTGATAAAAACCAATTGATAACGGCTCGGTTTGAATCTCTAGTTGCTGAAGAATATACCTTAGTAGAATAATATGATCAAAGAAGAGCACTGTACTTTCATTATTGATGAAGAAAGTACCCCCCAGTACTTGGTTCCGTTTTGAGTGAAAAAATCCCACGGATAGATCATTATTCCATATTTCAGTAGTTTCATTAACGTATCCATCAGTAGGATTGAAAATTGACAATTCTAAATTCTTCACTTCTAATTGTAAATTCTCGGCCAAGATAGGATTTGTAGAACCATGTGAGAGCTGTAATATAACTTGCATAGCAAGTATTTGATCCTTGAATAAAGCAAATGATGAAAGTGAATCAGTGATAACAGTTTCACCGCTATCTATCAGAACGTATTGACGATAATAAAATGGGGGAAAAGTTTCACGGTTGGTCAGGTTCAAACCATTAATGATATTTTCTGCTTGTAAATATGTACTTGAATCATCAGCTGGAGTATTGATTAATAATGCTTTTGCAATCCATAGGTTCATTGCGGTAGAAATATTTCCAACACTAGTATTCCATGTATAGAATAATCCTGTTGACGTTTTATTTAGAGATTCGGTTGAAGAAGTAAGTTCAGCATTTAATATTTGATTGAATGAGTTTTCTACCTCTGAATTGAGTTTCAGTAAATCAGAATTTCTAGAGTCTGATACTGATGCAGCTTTAATCCTAGCTTGACAAATGATTTCAACTGCTTCTGATAATCCATATGATACTAGTTCTGTTAGATCCCAAGCTGAACTAAGGTAGGATCCCACCTCCGCTTGCTGGATAAGTGGTTTTGATGATGTTTCAGTCATAATTTTGTTTGATCTCGGCAGTAAGTTTGAAATTTCAAAAGATTCCTGATTCATTGAGAAATTCAAAGCTTGGGATGTTCCATTTAGAGGTAAAAATACACTTAACAATATTACAGGGATAACAAGAAATCGAATTGTATGGGGTCTCATTAAAATCTACCAACAGATATTTAGGGTAATTGCTGGATAATTGCTAATAACTCTTATCCATGAAAGAATAAAACCTCTGACTATCAGAAAATACGATTTATAATATCAATACAATAGAAACTGATTCCAATGCCGCTTGAGATCAATCAAATATATAACATGGACTGTCTAGAAGGTATAACTCAAGTTGAAAGTCAATCAGTCGATTTTTTACTTACAGATCCACCTTTTGGGATAGATTTTCATAAAGTTGGCACACAATATAATAGAAAGCAGAAGGAGCTTGGTCAAATCTATCATGAAGTCTCAACTGATGATTACTCTCAATTCACATTGAATTGGATAAGTAAATGTTGGGATGTTATGAAACCAACTGGTAGCGGAATTATTTTTAGCGGTTGGAACCATCTTGGAGATATCTTGAATACTCTGTCTGAAGTTGGATTTAGACTAATAAATCATATTATCTGGAAATACCAATTTGGAGTTTTCACTAAAAAAAAGTATGTAACAAGTCACTATCATTTGCTCTACTTTACAAAATTAAAGAAAAAGGATGATCACTTACGTACGTTCAATCGAATACCAGAATATAGCTCTTCTCCTGGAAAATTATATTTTGAGGATGTTTGGCGGATAAATAGAGATTATCAGAAAGGTGGGGAAAAAACCCCAACACGACTTCCTCTTGAAATAACTGATAAGTGTATAAGAATGGCCAGCAATAAAGGTGATTTGATTTTAGAACCATTTTTAGGAAGTGGAAGTGTAGTTATATCAGCCTTGAAATATGAACGTCAATTTATTGGGTTTGAATTATCTGACGAGATATATCAAATCGCGAAGAGGAGGATACTTTCACAACGAAAAGAAGTTGATTATCGTAAAAATAATCTGGATTACTGGATAGATGAAAAAAAGTAATAAGTCTTTTATGAGCTTCAAAATGTTGATTAAATTACTTTAAATAGTAATAGAAATACATTTGTCGGTGCAAAAAATTGGTTCTCTTGGTTACTGGCGGTACAGGATTAGTTGGGGGTTTTTTAATCTCTAAAATTGCGGAAGAGTCTACCTTAATGGAAAGAGGGTGTAGGGTGATAATTCGAAATTTTAAAGACAAAGAACTTGTTGAAAAACTAGGTCTAACCGCAATCAAAGCCGATTTAACAGATAGAAAAAGCCTTAAAGAAGCAATTACTGATGTAAATTCAGTTTTTCACTTAGCAGCAAGAGCAGATGACTGGGCTACATGGAATGACCTTTACAGAGTTAATATTACTGGTTTAACTAATCTTGTGTCAGTAATGCGTGATTCTAATTCAGACCCTTTTCTTATTCATGCTAGTTCAACTGGGGTATATGGTCATTTTATCCCTAGTGTTCCCATTGATGAATCATTTAAATTTAATCCAACTAGTATATACCAAAAAAGTAAGCATCATCAGGAAAAAATACTCTGGGATCTTTGTGAACAAGAGGGGTGGTTAAATTTCAGTATAACTCGTCCTCCAAGTATTATAGGCCCTCGTGACAAGAAAACAATTTTACCAATCTTTAAAGCAGTGTTTGAAGGTAAATTTCCAATCTTGCGCGGGGGAAAACAGTATTCCACATTCATGCATCCGAAGGACCTTTGTACGGCAATGCTACTACAGGAAGCGAATCAGTCTATTACAAGAGGAGAAGCATATAATCTAAAATCTTTTGAATGCCGAATTATTGATTTTTTAAATTATGTCTCAGATGTTATAAAAGCAAAAAAACCTCTGAAATCCAGAAACTATCAACTTGTTTACACAGCAGCGGTAATCTCGGAGCTTTATTCGAAAATTACAGGAAGAAAAACACTTCTTAATAGATATCGTGTAACTAAATTCTCCCTATCACGACGATATGATGATTCTAAGATAGTTAAAGATATAAACTTTATTCCTGAAAAAAATATGGAGTCTACAATAGAAGAATCCTATCAATGGCTCAAAACCAACAACTTATTCCCCTAAAACGACTCTACTTGAAGGAATATTATTAAAGAATATTAAGTTACAATTAAAAGGTAAGTCCTTCTTCATTGTGATAAGCATCTTTAAGGTCTCTCTCACGATGAAGAATATTGATCCAATTATTAATGCAAGGATATTACTTGTCGAGGGATCACGAAAAGACCAATTATTAATAATGAAACGTTTAAATGACTTGGGTATTCATAATATTACCGTAAGTAATTCTGGTGAACAAGCTATTGATACGCTTGAGGAGGATACGAGCTTTGATTTGGTAATTCTTGAATATTACCTTCCTGGAGTATCTGGTATTGAAATAATAAAAGAAATTAGAGCGAAGTTCAATGAAATCCCGATTATAATGATCACTGGGTTAGGTTCAGAGCGAATCGCAGTCGAAGCTATGAAATTGGGGATATATGATTATCTAACAAAAGAGGATATTCTAAAAGAAGTATTTGACAATTCTATTACACAAACATTAGTGAAGCATCATGTTATGAAAGAGATGGAGCTAAAAAAACGATTAGAAGAAGATCCACACCTAATATCAGTTTCCTTTGTAAAATTCGGTGATATGGGACCCGAGCCAGTATTATCAACCATCTTACCTTTTGAAAAACTGTTTTTTACTGAGCAAGATAAAGAAACATTTCTGATAAGGATTGGAACTCACTATATGAGTGCAACCGCAACTGGACACGATTATGCAGAAGGTTTATTCGAGTTGCCAGTTCCAAACAATAATGAAGGCGTAGAAGAAGAAAATATGCAGTATTTCAACCGATACCACAGTTTAGTATTCGGATTTCGGATGGCGGACAAGGAACATCAGGATACTCGGATCAAAAGTAATGGTTCTTTAAACTATGGACTTGTGGTTATAATATTTCCAATTTTAATTAGATCAATTTTACCTAACCGTTCTGTTATAGAACGAAAATTGAATGAATTATTGAGTAATTATACGGATATGGGAGATCTCAACATGTTTTTTTTGGTTAAAGCAAAGGAGATATTTATTTCTTCACAATAAAGGATGAAATATACGTTTAGATATTAATCGGCCTTCCTACTCTAATCTTTACTTTTATCACTAGAGGATATCAGTGCTAATATGAAAAACAATATCGTAAGTGCAAAAATCAAAGTAAATTCAAACCATAATTCCTCAAATCCCCAACCACGAAGCATAATACCTTCAAATATTGTGATTGCGAAAGTTAAAGGTATGAATTTGGATATTGTAGCAATGATTGGTGGTAATGAAGAGATTGGAATCATCATTCCAGAAAACGCAAGAGAGGGGATGGCAACCAATACTGCAAGTTGTACAGACTGAAATTCATTTTTCGCAAAATTACTCAATAAGAAGGCTAGAAATATGTTTGCTAAGCCATAAATTAATCCTGCAAAAAATAGTAATGGTAAGCTTCCTTGAACAACTGT
>JAEOSP010000654.1 GCA_016840305.1 Candidatus Hodarchaeota archaeon | reverse complement strand
GCAGTAACATAAGTTCCATCCATTATTGCTACTGGAATACTTGTTTTAAGATCCATTAAGATTATTACCGCAATTCCCGGAGGTAATCCCAACTTATAATTCTCGTAGAAACCGCTTGCAATTTTGGTACCAATAAGTCCAAGATCCTCAATATACCCTGATTTAATATCTACTTCCCCATTATACTGTGAAACATCTAAGTGCATGACTGGTGGCATTTTCACTAGTCCTTTTGCGAACGCAATGTATGCTTCTCGCACTGCTCTAATTGCCTCAGCCATAGGTAAACATGACTTGACTTCGTTTTGAGATAGTATTACTATTTCGGACATAACATCACATTATTTTATAAAAGACCTTCGTATAATAATATTATGTGGAGGTTAGTGCACATCTTTTTAAATAAAAAGAGTCTAAAATTTAGGATACTTCATCTTCTCAATAGAAAAATAGAAAGCTTTAAAAAGGCACTTGACAAATTATACTCTGTAGAAATCAAATATAAAAAATAATAAAAAATATATTTGAAATTATCATAAATATGTGATATAAAAATGAAAAGAGAAGTAGCCGTAATAGGATTTATAGTCTTATTTGCCGGAGGATTAGTTACTGGGTGGTTTATACCTGGATTATTAGCCCCTGCTCCTGGTAGAACATTAGTTGAAGAAATTCAGGCTAGAGGTGAACTGATTGTTGGAACTGATGCACCCTGGCCACCTTTCGAGCTGTACAACACTACCACTTCTACATGGGAAGGATTTGATGTTGATCTTTCACAAATGGTTGCAGATGAACTAAATGTAACACTTACAATGACAAATATACTTTTTGATGAACTGATTGGGGCCTGCAAAGCAGGTACTATTGACATGATCGCAGCAGCTATGATGGTAAGACATTCTCGTGCCCTAGAACTCGCTCATTCTGTTACTTATATCCGAGTAAATGAAGTCATCGTTGCCGAGGGGGGTTCAAGCATTACTATTACTAGTTTGGACGACCTTTCAAGTTATATTGTTGGATGTCAAGCAGGTACAACTCAATATGATGCATTAACTGCCATCCCGGGATTGACTGAAGGTGTAAATTTGTTTGCATACCCTAAAGCTGATACGCTTATGTTAAATCTTGATAATGGAGCTATAGATTTAGCATTTGTTGATGAGCCAGTTGTTTCTGTTTGGGCGAAAGTGTATAGTCTTAAGATTATTTTCACTGTCCCAGCCGAGCCTATGGCGATGTGGTGTCGCTGGGAAGCGCCAGAATTGATGATGGTAATCAACAAAGTTATACTTGAAGCCTATAGAGATGGCGTTATGGACGATTTATACGCAAAGTGGTTTGGTTGAGCGACGAACCAAATATCCTAAATATTTTTTTTTATATTTTAACTGAAGGTTTATCCTTTACCTTATTCCTTACAGCCCTAGGCTTATTGATTGGATTTGCTTTAGGTCTTTTACTAGCCCTAATGCGGGTTTACGGCGCTAAAGAAATAGGGTGGTTAGCAAGCGGTTATGAGAAATTATTTCGTGGCATACCAGTTCTTGTTCTTATCTTTATTTTCTCTTTTGGAATACCCAAGTTGTTTTGGTATTTAGGACCTCTTGAGAGACCGATTGCAGGAGTAATTTTAGCACTTGGGCTTCGTAGTGGTGCCTATCAGTCTCAAATATTTCGTGGAGCTATTCTATCTGTGCATCCAGGGCAAATGGAAGCTGCTCGCGCTTTAGGAATGAACGGATATCAATCTTTCCGTCATATTGTATTTCCTCAGGCATTACGGCTGGCTGTACCCGGCTGGTCCAATGAGTATGCAGTTGTTATTAAAGATTCATCTTTCGCATATGGGGTTGGAATTGTTGAGATGACCAAAGCGGCTTTTAATATAGCAGCAAATTTCCCGTTGCTTATGCCTGTTTCAATGGCTGTTGTCGCGATATTATACCTTATTTTTACTTACCCAGTGACGAAATTATTTGGTGAACGACAATCTAGGAAACTCAAGGATTTTGGTATGGGGGGTGGTTAGATATGGATAAAAAAGTATTAAATGTAGTTAATGTTTGGAAGTCATATGACGAATTAGAAGTTCTTAAAGGAGTTTCATTTGAATTAGCAAAGCAAGAAGTTAAGGTAATCTTTGGACCGAGTGGTTCTGGGAAAAGTACACTACTTCGCTGTATCAATATGCTAACTCCTCCGGATAAAGGTGAAATATATCTTTCCGGGCAGGATCTTACGGCATCTGGAATAAATCTTAACACAATGCGAGCTAAGATCGGAATGGTATTCCAACATTTTAATCTGTTTTCTCACCTTAAAGCTATTGATAACGTTAGCGTAGCTCTTCGTCGAGTGAAGGGTTTGACAAAGGAAGAGGCTCGTGAAGAAGCATTAAATGCTTTACATCAGGTTAAAATGGTAGAATGGGCAGAACATTACCCTGCACAACTATCTGGTGGACAACAACAACGTGTGGGCATAGCTCGTGCTTTAGCTATGAAACCAGATTTAATTTTGTTTGATGAACCAACATCTGCATTAGATCCTGAACTTATTGGTGAAGTACTACAAGTTATGTTGGAAATTGCTAAAGCGGGCACGACTATGGTGGTGGTTACACATGAAATGGGATTTGCTCGTGCAGTGGCGTCAGAAATGATTTTCCTCGATCAAGGTATCGTTATCGAGCGTGGAACTCCCGAACACTTTTTCGTTTCCCCTGAATCCGAGCGTGTTAAACACTTTCTTAGACAGATTAATATTTTATACGGATATCATGAAGAACTTATAAAAGAATATAACGAAGATGAAAAAATATGATTTTCCAACAACTTCCTAAGGAGCTAGTGGATTTTCTTCGAGTGCTGGGATACTGGGATAACATCCTCATAGGATTGGCAAAAACTATGTGGTTATATGTTTGGGCACTTCTGATCGGCTTTTTTCTTGGTCTTTTACTCGCTCTTCTTCGCCAATATGGTGGAAGGATTCTTTCACGGATTGCCACTGGATATATTGAGATTGTACGAGGTACACCTTTACTTGTGCAATTGTTTTTTATTTATTTTCTTCCTTTCAGTATAAACACTTTCCTAGAGGCACAAGGTCTTCCTTATATCCCCATTGGGAGATGGAGTTTATATGTCACCTCAAATCTCTTTGGAAGAACTGTAACTATGGTCTTTTTAGATCACATAACATTAATTGGAATCCTTACATTAGGCCTAAATAGTGCAGCCTATCAAGCTGAATACTTTCGTGGGGCTGTTATATCCATTGGTAGCGGACAATTAGAAGCTGCTCAATCGCTTGGTATGTCTCGTCGGTCTGGTGTTTTGCATATCATATTGCCACAGGCCCTACGTCGTGTTATTCCCGCATGGTCTAACGAAGCTGCTTATTTACCTAAGTACACTGTCCTTGTTATTTATATAGGATTATCGGAACTTTTTGCACAAGCACATTACATTATTTCAGAAACTTTTCTCACACTCTCTGTATATATACTTGTAGCACTCATTTTTCTTGTGATTATCACAATTATCTCCAAGGCTTTGGACATCCTCCACAAACGAACAGCTATTCCTGGTTTATAAACCTTAGTAAGAATAAATTATACTAATTTCCTTTTTCTTTACTCTAACTCTCGAATAAATAAAAACACCTTATAGATCAGAAACTACATACAAAATTCTATTAGTTTTAATTGTTAATATTTTTTATTCACTTAGATAATTAAAAGTATGAAAGAAATAAACAGGATTTGAAATTATATGAGATGTGTTGATTTAAGGTCTGATACGGTAACAAAACCTTCTCCTGAGATGTGGGACATGATAAAATTAATGGATAATTCTAAGCTAGGAGACGATGTACTCGAAGAAGATCCTATTGTTAACGAATTAGAAGTAAAAGCTGCTAAATTGATGGGGAAAGAAGCATCTCTACTCGTAACATCAGGCACCCAAGGGAATTTAGTTTCTCTTCTGTCACAAACCACTCCTGGAGATGAAATTCTCTTGGAAGAATTAAGTCATATTTATGGACATGAAGTAGGCAGTGTAGCTCGTTTTGGAGGATTAATGATAAATAGATATCCTTCGAATAGAGGTTCTCCTTCAATTGATCTACTCCAGGACTTGATTCGTGATAAAAAAGATATTCACGAGCCACCAACAACGCTATTATGTGTAGAAGATACGCACAACTTTCATGGAGGATCAATAGTTAAGCCAGAAAAATTAAAGGAGTTAAAAGCATTTGCGGAGATGAATGAATTAAAAGTTCATTTAGACGGAGCAAGAATTTTTAATGCATCTGTAGCTCTGAATTTACCAGTTACACAATTTACTAAATATGCTGATAGTGTAATGTTTTGTTTATCCAAAGGTTTGTCTTGCCCTGTAGGATCATTAGTCGTCGGTCAGAAGAATTTTATATCCAAAGCTCGTAAGTTCCGTAAAATGGCAGGAGGGGGGATGCGACAAGCAGGAATAATAGCAGCTTTTGGATTGATCGCACTTGAACCTCGATGGATTAAAAGGTTAGAGGAAGATCATAAAAATGCTAAATTGCTTGCTAAGGGATTAGAAGAATTGAATCTGCCTATAAAAATCCATAAACCTGACACAAATATTGTTATCATGGAGTTCTTAAATAGAACCCCTCTAGATAAAGTTATTACTAATTTAGGTAATGAAGGTATTCTAGCTTTTAATATAAGCAAAGAGAAAGTTCGTTTTGTAACTCATTACGGGATTTCCGAGGATGATATTCAATACAGTATAGGAGTAATTGGAAAAGTCTTACCTAATTTTTTTAATAACTGAAACTTAAAAAAAATATTCAATATTACTACTATTTCTTTAATTCCATGATTAATTCGTGTATGCGATTAAGTCCTGATGTAAGATAATCTGGTGGTAATCCAAAACTTATCCGAAAAAATTTATCCATACCAAAATGGTCACCTGGCACAATGAAAACACTCTTCTCCTTACGCAAGCGTTCTGCAAATTCAGTGGAATTGATGTCTAAATTATAGCGAACGAATGCTATTGCGGCAGCTTGTGAAGGGACAACGCTAAACATATTTTCATGGCTATCCATCCATCGTTGAAGAATAGGATATCCTTGTCGAATGAAATTACGAGTACGCTGAATAAT
>JAEOSP010000653.1 GCA_016840305.1 Candidatus Hodarchaeota archaeon | reverse complement strand
GAAAAGTTATATCACAGTGAAGGATCTCCAAATTTTTTCTTGTTAAATGATTCAACATTGGATGAGTTGATCAACGAAACATTTTTCACATCTATATCCTCAAACCCTACTCGTAGAGAAGTTTTCTACCAAGTGCAAGAACGAATTGTAACGGAGCTTGTTCCATCGTTTTACATTTATCAACGCATAAGATCCCTTTATATTAACCAATTATCTGTACATCCATATACAATTACCGAAATGAAAAATTCATTTGGGGATTTTTACTGGTTTAATGTCCTCTATTTTCCTGATGTAGGTATAATTTCTCCCGGTTTGCCCCTTTTTTATTTATTAATGGGTATAGGTAGTGTGAGCGTTGCAGGTGTATTAATATATCTGATTTATCGAGCGATAAAAAACAAGTGATTTTCAAATCCTAAACTTCTATCTGTTACACTATTCACAGGAAATGCGAATAATTAACTCTAATATAATTAGATCTTAGAATTTTCGTATTTTTGTGTAGTTGTGGTGAATGCTCCAAACTAGTAGTAACCATATTGGTTGTTCCATTACTGAAGAAAAATTCTAAAAATGATTATTAAAAATCCATGAAGAAACTAGTAAGCTATATATTGTCGATTCTCACTTCTTATGGTAGGGATGGGGTAAGATCATGGGTTGGAATGCGAGGAAATTCGTGCCGTGGATAATAATTCTTATGTTTATTGCGAACATTGTATGCGTGAAGTTTGCATCGGCCCAGAGCGCTCCTTTTGTAGTGGGAACCGCTACAAACCCACCAAAATTGG
Organism: Candidatus Hodarchaeota archaeon; assembly: GCA_016840305.1. The sequence goes on along the minus strand of JAEOSP010000653.1, from coordinate 1,871 downwards.
ATCCACAGGACCAATATGATTCTGAATCAGCTGAGACGATTGGACAGGTCTGTGAGGGACTATTGCGTTATAACTATTCATCTCCAGAAATGGAAGGAATTCCTCAGCTTGCACTCAGCACTAGCTTTGTTGGCAATGAACTAATTGGATATAACTTCACCGTTAATTTACGTGATGATGTTACTTTCCATGACGGTACAAAATTCAACGCTTCTGCAGTTAAGTGGACTTTTGATCGTATCTTGTACTTAACCGTTGGTATTTGGGAAGACGGTGTTTTAGTAGCCAAATCTATTGAATTAATGGAATCTCATTCCCTCTTCTCGATAAATCAAAAACCTATTTTGAACCACACTGTTATTGAGAGTGAATTTGTAGTGAGATTCGTATTGAACACAGCTCCTGGTTTCTTTGAAAAACTCTTAGCTTTCATGGCTACACAATTTATGTTACCTGATGCAGACTATGCCCGAGGAGATAAATTCGCAGCATTCTTAGGATTGAACGACAAATTAATCGGAACTGGTCCATTTGAATTAGTAGAGTATGTCTACGACAACCGAGTTGAATTTAGAGCGTATGAAGGCTATTACTTAGACCGACCTGTAGGATACATTGAAAATATGTGGTACTTAATCGTGCCTGACAATGTAACCCGATCTTTAGCAATCTTGAACTACGAGATTCACTGGGGTCCTGTAATTGCTGACTACGATGATGATTTTGCAGCGGATCCAAACTTAATAGAGGTTCAAGTGCCGGCATTAGTTGTATTCTATATCCAAATGAATATGGAGAATATGCCACAAGCAGTTCGTAAAGCATCTGCATTCGCCTATAACTACACATACTTAGTGGAACACCGCGCTAGTGGAAACGTCTTATACCTACACACACCTGTTCCTGATGGTATGCTATACCACCATGAAGGATTCGTTGATGAGCCATATTTGAACTTAACCTATGCTCGCGAGTTAATAATTGGCGCTGTTGACACTGGTGTTGGTGACTTTGAGGACAACGTTTCTGCAAGCACTTTAACCATAACGAATGCTACATCTGATTGGATAGCAGTTGCTGAAAGCGAAAATCCATTAGCTTGGTATAATTTCACTGGGTACTCTGGATTAGAGAATCACTACACTCAATTATCCGAGAACATGAAAGCATTTGGTATCCGAATTGACATGAATCCATTGATGCCATGGGGTACATATTTGGATGAATATCTCTATACTGAAGAAGGGAATAAGAAACTGACCTACTCATTCGGTGGATGGGGTCCTAGCTACAACGATCCTATAAATATGATAGAGCCTGTATACGGTCGAAGTAGCACTGGTGATCCAGCAAGTGCAAATTGTTTCTTATTGAATGATGCAACCCTAAATGATATGCTGAATGAAACTTACTTTGCTACAGACAGTACAATCCCAACACGTGAAGAACTCTTTCAGAATATTCAAGAATTGCTTGTAACTGAGCTCGTTCCTTCGTTTTATATATATCAACGTAAAACCTCTGTATCATTCAACCGTAGATATGTAGATGAGAATTCAATCATTGATATGAAGAACGCTTTCAACGACTACTACTGGTTTAATGTAAAATTTGGGTTTTTTGGTAAAAGTTGCGTCGACCTATCTTTTTTAAGTATAATAGGGGTATTTCTCGTCTTTGGCTGCCCCTTTATTGCATTTATTGTACTAATCAGGAATTCTAAAAAGAATAGGTGGAAATCGTATACAGAAACGAAGTTATTCTCATTGAAGCGGAAATTTCTGATGTAATTGAACCGAGAATTTGTCCTATTTGTGGAGAATTCATCAGAAAATGAAGATTACATAGAAAAAAAATCCTACCGATTTTGG
>JAEOSP010000652.1 GCA_016840305.1 Candidatus Hodarchaeota archaeon | reverse complement strand
TTTTAAGCTAATTTTGATTGTTTATGTTTATTTAGAGGAAATTCTTTTTTAAGTATAAAATTGAATATTGCGATGTTAAAGAATGACAAATAGAACTATTAGTTAGCCCCAATAATAGAGAATAAGTGAGAAAAATGACTGTAAAGAAAACCCAATTCATTAAAGATCCAATTCATGGGTATATTTTCTTAAATGACTTAGATAAAGAACTGATTGATACAAAATACTTTCAGAGATTACGTAGAATTAAACAGCTTTCAGGATCTGAATATGTATATCCTGGAGCAAATCATACTAGATTTGAGCATTCGCTTGGAGTTAGTTTTCTTGCAGAAAAAATGGGTAATTCATTGAAAAACGATGAAGATGTAGATATAAGTGATTTTGAAGTTCAATTATTAAGAACGGCCGCTCTGTTACACGATATTGGGCATGGACCATTTTCACATACCTTTGAAGCTATACTTTTGAGAATTAATAAACATCATGAGGATCTATCTCGGTGGATAATCCAAGAAACAGAAATTTCTGATATACTCAAGAAACATGGAGTAAAGGTAGAGGAAATTTGTGGATTAATTCATGGAAATAAAACCATTAAAGGAAAAGGGTACTTGAACCAAGTTATATCTGGTGCTTGTGATGTGGATAAAATGGATTTCATTGTGAGAGATTCCTACCACACAGGAGCAGAATATGGTCAAGTAGATGTAATGAGAATTCTCTATACTATGGGTGTTATCAATGGTAATTTAGCTGTAAACTATTCTGCTTTGCCTGCTCTAGAAGCATTTCTTATCGCTCGAGTTGAATCTTTCAGAACTATTTATTTCCATAAAGTATCTCGAGCTTCACAATTAATGATAGTCAGAGCTATGGAGCTTGCTGAAAAGGAAATTGATTTGCTAGGTTTCCAAACACCTGAAGAATATGTTAAATTGGATGATTTTACAGTTTGGGGACGATTAATTGAATGTAAAGCATCAAAGAAAATCATGAATGATTTAGCAAATAGAAAACTACTGAAGGTTGCTTTTGAACGAGAATTTATGACTCGAGATGATTTCTTACAATCAACTCTAAGCAAAAAGGAATACAGAGAGAAACTAATTGAAGAAATAGCAGCAGAAGCAAAAGTAGATATTGACACTGTTTTTATTGATATACCAACATTACCGAGTGTACCTTATTCTCACTCTATTGATCTCCCAGCTTATGAAATTCCTATGTTTATGAGGGAAGGAACTAAGAGAAAAAAGGTAGAAGTAAGTATTCGTAAAGTTTCAAGGATATTTGAATCATTAATGGGTATGATGTATATCTTCAGAGTATATTCAACTGTAAAAAATCGTGAGAAAGTCAAAAAAGCCGCCGAAAAGGTTTTCGGAGAGAAGTCTATAGAAAAACAAATTTCATTCTAGAAAAAGGTGAAAAAAATGAGTAAGAAAGAAGCAAACAAAGAGGAAGATGGTATCAAAGCAATTGCAGATGCTCTGAAAGCTGGTGGAGCTTTACTAAATATTGCATGTCCAATTTGCAATTATCCTTTAATCAAAGTTGATGAGAAAATCTATTGTAAAATATGTAATCAAGAAGTCTATATTTACAGAGACGAAAGCGAGCTTCCAAAAGAGTATAAACATGCATTAAAACAAAATATAGCAACAGAGAGCGTAGAAGAAACAGAGGTTATTAAAACAATAAGAAAAAAAATCGAGGATCTACGAAAGAAACTAGAGTTAGCAATAGATCCAGATGAAATTGTGAAAATTTCAGAGGCAATAGACAAATTAAGTCAGACTTTAAAGAAAATGAAAGAAGAATAAAATTCATTAATCATTAGGTTTGTAACTTGCAGTTATTAGCTCTTTAATTTCTAAAGCAATTTTCTTACCTATACCTTTTATTTCTTGAATTTCATCTACTGATGCATTGAAGAAATTCTCTAAAGTGCCAAATTTTTCAAGAATTCGCTTCGCAAGAACGGCATTAATATTTGGAAATCCTGCAATTATAAATTCAAGTAATTCAGATGTCTCAATAGGCGCTTTTTCAG
>JAEOSP010000651.1 GCA_016840305.1 Candidatus Hodarchaeota archaeon | reverse complement strand
TGTGGTTGATCGTGTTTTATCTTGTATACTAGGATCTAGTAGTTTACTTGCGAGTACATTGATTTCACGTGATTTTATCGCTAGATGCTTTTCTTGACGCAATTGTGCAAGAGCTTCAAAAAAGGAAATTACTGGTTCTACAACTTGGTTCTCTTTGAATACTTCTACTCTCTTATGTAATTCGATTAACGTTTTTCTAATGTCTTCGTTGGTATTATCATATAAATAAGAGACACTTTCCTTTCCAAAGGGATAAAGTGCATATTGTAGGGGAGGTTGAAAATTGGAATTAGCCCAAAATAGATCTAGATGGCGTTTTGTTATATTGACTACTGATTCGATATTTAAAGGACGTAATGTTTCATAAAATGAAAACCAATTATCAAGTTGAAGCCGCATATCCTCCTCTAAGACCTGATACAACCCTTTGAATGCATCTAAAGTTCCTGAAACAAGGATGCATGTGTAGGACTGTTGTCTTAAACCTAGTAAGAGTGAGAAGAGTGCTTGAAAGACTGCTTTAGGATTACTCAACCCACGTTCCAAATGGTCAAGTATTATTAGAAATGTCGCTTCTCCATAAACCCAACGTGTTAATTTCTTTAAATCATTAAAAGTATTTAAGGCCAGATTATCCGTATCAATTAAGAAACCTTCATACTCCCCTCTAGCGCTTAAAGCATTTGTTGCTATGAAATTTTCTTCTCCAATGAAACAATCTATTAATGTGAAAAGGAAGTTATAATTATCAATTTTAAGGTAAGATCTTAATATTCGGTAATTTCTTTTAATATACCTTTTGATTTCAGATTGTAGGATTGGTATCTTGCTATTAATGAGATCCTTAAGATACATTGGATCTTCTCTGATTTTCAAAAGATAATCTCTTGATAATGGTAAATTTTCTAAATCTTCTTTTAACCTTCCGCCTTCTGATTGCCCTAATAACAGGATTTTCTGTAATGTTGCAAAAACTATCCGTTCAAGAAAACCCGTTGAGTCTAAAACAGAGATTATCTGACGATAAAAATTGAGAAACCGAAAATCGCTAGGATCATTACTTGTATTGAAATACGTAATCATTACTTTATCTTTAAATCCACGCTGAGATAGGTAATTTGGAATAGAACTAATAATTGTAGATTTACCTATGCCTTGTTTCCCTTGAAGAAACATTAGTTTTGACTCTGGATATCTTAATGATTCGCTTATGGCTGACCCAATTAAATCTAATTCTCTATCCCGTCCAATAATAAATCGTGCAGGATTCTCAAGATAATCAGTTGATGCAGGAGGAGATGGAAAAGGGTTATGCTTATAAGTTAGAAGAAAACTATCAACCTTGTCCTGATTCCTAAAGAGTGATGGTTTAAACATTTTTTCTCTCCCCATTTTTAGCGAAATTGAAACCAAAAGAAACGAGATCCATCTTCAGCCTCAAGAGCTTTCCCATTTGTAGCTTTCCCTGGTTGTAAATCCACTTTTTTGTCTAAATAGGCCTGATATATCTGATTATATATCTGGTTAATTTCCCATCCTGTATTCTTGTTCAGAATTTCAGCTAAGACGGGTATTTCAATCATGGTACCCATCTTTGATGGAGCAGTGTCATAAGCTTGATGCAGATGGAATAAAAAATCCTTTATTGGAATTTCGCAGATTTCTAATCTTAAAATTGACGCCCCAACTAGTCGTTTTGGATAAGTAAATCGATAGTTTGGAGGAAAATCTGCTTTTGTTATGAATGGTTTTAGAGCTTTCTGAGTCTTGATCACTGATTTTTGTTTCACTATCAGTAAAAGCTCTTTCAAAGTTATTACTTGCTTTTCTAATATGATAGATGTCACTATTTGTGAAACATCTTCCGTACTACTGGCAGGTGGCGCTAGTGCTTCCTCTACAATCTCGGGATGTAATTTCATCCATTCCTGGAAAATTTGTGATCGAAATTTTTTACGAACTTGAGCCAAGGTTCCTTTAAACAGAATTTTTGCCAGTTTATCAAAATTTGTGTCTTCTTGAGACTTTTTTCTCCCACGGGCCAAAGTTTTTCACCCTTCGTAAGGAATTAACATACAGTAAAAGGATAATTAATAGGTGCTTTGTGGGAACATAAATTTTTTGTAGTT
>JAEOSP010000650.1 GCA_016840305.1 Candidatus Hodarchaeota archaeon | reverse complement strand
GTAACTTCTTCTTTAGCTTGTTTCATCTGTTGATCTAATAATTCATTATAAGTAGGTTTTTGGATTGCTCTGAAAATTCCAATTGGTTCAGGAAATTCAGGATATTTCATACGTGAAAGGAAAAATGCTAAGGTAGACTCTTCTGCATTCTCATCATGGTAAAGTAAATCAGTTTCTTCAAAACCTGCGTTTTTAAAATTGATTACCTTGGGTGTAAGGCCATGTAAAAAAATACCTTTCTCTCTTTCACGGCCGAAAACCATTGGTTTTCCGTGTTGTAATTCAATGACATTATCATAACGCTTTTCTTTATCAGTTGCATAATCAAAAGCACCATCATTGAATATTACGCAATTTTGATATATCTCAACAAAACTAACTCCTTTATGAAGCGCAGCTCGCCGTAAAACTTCTTGCATATGATCTCCATGAGAGTAAATAGTACGCGCGATGAACGTAGCTTCTGCACCAAGAGCCCAAGAGATTGGGTTAACAGGATAATCTATTGATCCTGTGGGGGAGGATTTAGTTCTCTTCGCTGTTTTTGTTGTTGGAGAATATTGACCCTTCGTGAGTCCATATATCTGATTATTGAACAGAATGATTTTAATGTCAATATTTCGTCTCATCGCGTGCATTAAATGGTTTCCACCGATACTCAATCCATCTCCATCTCCTGTCAGGACCCACACAGATAAATCAGGTCTACTACATTTTAAACCAGTAGCGATCGTTGGTGCCCGTCCATGTATACTATGCATACCATAAGTATCCATATAATAGGGAAATCGAGAACTACAACCGATTCCGCTGACCATCACTAATTGCTCTTTTGGTATATCCAAAGAAGCAAAAACTTTCTTCATATTTGATAAAATAGCATAATCTCCACATCCCGGACACCATCTTGTGGCAAAACCTGAATCGAAATCTCTTGGAGAAAGATGCGAGGAGCTAGGAATCGTATTATCTTCTTCACTCATTTTTTAAACCTCTCAATATTTCTTCACCTTTTTCTTGAATTTCTCTCACGTACAAAGGTTTGCCCTGTATTTTTCTAAGGGAATTTACCTTAATCATAAATCGTGCTTGGATTAAGAACTGTAGCTGTCCCTGGTTCAATTCAGGAACAAGGATTTGTTTATATGATTTTAGAATTGACTCCAAATTCTTAGGAAAGGGATTTAAGTATCTTAAATTTGTATCTGCAACAGAGTATCCGAGTTCTCTTAAGTTCTCAGCTGCTGTATGCGCAGCTCCATATGTGGATCCCCATGAAAGAATGAGTAGATCTGCTTTTGAGGGACCATTGACTTGTTGTAAAGGAAAATCATCAGCGATGTTATTTATCTTCGTTGTTCTAAGATTCACCATTTTTTCATGATTTAATGGATCATAGCTGACATTTCCAGTGTTTTCCTCTTTTTCTAACCCTCCAACCCGATGTTCCAACCCTTTAGTCCCAGGTATAACCCATGGTCGAACGTTATTCTCATTTCGATTATATGGTTCAAAACGATCAACAAGATTGAGCGTATCTTTTGTTGGATGATTTACCTCAATATTTGGATAATCACTTAGTTCGGGTATTTTCCAAGGATCAATTGTGTTTACAAGGTAACCATCTGCAAGTAATATTACAGGGGTCATATATTTTATAGCTAATCTTAAAGATTCAATGGCAAGATCAAAACAATCACCTGGTGTTTGAGGCGCAAGAACAGGGACAGGAGCTTCACCATTTCTACTAAATAAAGTTTGTAATAAATCTGTCTGTTCAGTTTTGGTTGGCATTCCCGTACTAGGACCTGCTCTTTGAACAGTAGCAACAACAATAGGGAGCTCTACAATAACAGCTAATCCTAAAGCCTCTGTCATTAATGCAAAACCAGGACCAGAGGTAGCAGTTACACCTAAAGCACCTCCAAAGGAAGCTCCTATAATTGATCCGATCGCGGCGATTTCATCTTCCGCTTGAAAAGTTCGGATTCCGTACCCTCTTAATTTTACTAATTCATGTAGTACATCGCTCGCTGGAGTTATAGGATAGGCACCAAAAAATAATTCCTTATCTGCTAGTTTGGCTGCACTTGCAAATCCAAGTGCCATTGCTTGAACCCCTGAAATATGTCTATATAAGCCAGAAGACATTTTTGCTTTTGAGACGGTGTATTGACTCGGGAAAAGCTCTGTGGTTTCACCGAAATAGTAACCTGCTTGAATTGTTTTGATATTAGCATCTACTGTAGCGCTCTTACTCTTAAATTTCTTCCTTATCCAATCTATAGTAGGTTCTAAGGGTCGATCGAACAACCAAGAAAGAAGACCTAGGACGAAAAAATTTCGTGTTAAATTATACTGCTTTGGTGAGAATCCCTCAACAGAACTAACTGCTTCCTTATTTAATTTTGTTATTTTTACTCCTATAACCCGATATTTTTCTAATGCAGTTTTTGCTATTGGATCTGATGTATAGCCAGCTTTAGATAATTTAGCAGGAATGAACTCATCTTCATTGTAAATGAGAAGTCCACCAGGTTTCAAATCATTGATGTTTACATGTAAAGCTGCTGGATTCATAACAACTAGTACATCTAATTTATCGCCTGGAGTGAATATTTCTTGTGATGAAAAGTGAATTTGAAATCCAGATACTCCTGCAAGTGTTCCTCGTGGAGCACGAATTTCAGCAGGATAATCAGGTAGGGTAGATACATCATTTCTTAGAAAAACCGACGCTGATGTGAATTTCAAACCAGCGAGTTGCATGCCATCACCAGAGTCACCTGCTAGACGGATCACTACATGTTGTAACTCTTCTGATAATTTTTCTTTCTTTGTACCTATATTCTCTTTGATCTCTGAAGCTTTGCCCATATATATTTACACCAATTCTAATATAGTACTGAAAGACGAATATTTCAAGATCTTTTAAGCTCCTTCTCTCCGTTCTTGTCTTGGTTGGCCTGGTGAAACATTATAAACTGTTTCCGCGAAGTATTCAACCAAGTAATGAATGAAATCACGTGCAGAGACAATACCTACTAATTTGTTTTCTTCATAAATTGGTAGATGTTTGAATGAATTTCTATATAATTTTATAGCAATTCCAGCAATAGTTTCTGAACACTCTACAGTTTCAAAATCAGTAGTCATTATAGTAATAGCAAGAGCTTTTTCATCAAGATTCGATGTAGCAATATATTGGAGAACATCACGTTCAGTAATCATTCCTAAAAGTTTTCGATTTTCGTCCAAAATACAAACATAACTTTCCCATTTAGTCCGTAAAGCATCAATTGCATCGCGTATCGTTGCTGTTTCAGGAATTTCGTTCAGATCATTAATAATAATCCGTTTGCAATCATCTCTTCGAAAAATAGATATGATATAATCTTCTTGAGTCATCCTACACAACTTCTTCTACAGTTTTCAAACATAGACAATAAATGAATGATAATTTATAATTCAATATTTCATCTATTTCTACCTTTAATCCCTCAGTTAAGATTCTCTTGAAAAATTTTGTTTTTCGAAAAAATCTCATTCAATCATTTCTACTTAAAAATTCGGTTTATTTTATAGAGAGAGATTAGAAAAAATGCCTTAAAAACCCTAGAAATACTATCTAAACAGAAAAAATTAGAAGAAAAAGGAAATAATAAGAGGATTACTCGCAAAAAGCTTCATAATCACTTACACTCATCAATTTCGCCAAATCAGCATCTAGATTTGAAGGTTTTACTCTTACTAACCATGAACCATAAGGATCCTGATTAATCATTTCTGGTTCTTCTTCCACTGCTTCATTAATCTCGATAACTTCTCCTGAGATAGGACTAAATACATCACTAACAGCTTTCACACTTTCTACTGATGCAAATACTTCACCATGAGTAAGCGTTTCATCTACGTCTGGTAATTCTACCATAATAATATCTTTAAGCGATTTTTGGGCAAAATCGGATATTCCAATCAAACAGGTGCCATCATCTTCAACTCGCACCCATTGGTGCTCTTTATAATATTTTGCTTTGCTATCAAGTTCGTAAGACATATCTTAATTCTCCATATTATTCGATTATTGATTTTGCAGGATCTAGTCTCTAGCTCCTTTGCTGGAGCCAATTATAATTACAACCGAAGTGGTTACTCCGTTTGCAATCAGAGTGTTTAAAACTCTTTTCTTTGTTGTAAATACAATGTAGTTGTGGATTATTAACAATAGTTTGAATAGAATATTTAAAGTTCTGCATATATTTTACTTGTAATATAGGTTTAGTCTACTTACGGATTACAAAACGTGATATATATGAGCGTAAAAACCATAGACCTAAATACTGCCGATTTAAATTTTAAGAATGTTGTAGCTGCTGAAGAGGGGGGTAAACATCTGAAGAAATGTTTCCAATGTTCTTCTTGCACATTAACTTGTCCTATTACAGACGCTGGATTAGAGCTAAATCCAAGATTGATAATTCGTCAGGTTTTAGTTGGTCTTCGGAAAGAAGTATTGGAATCAAGTGCTATATGGCAGTGTGTGGGTTGTTATGAATGCACTGATCGATGTCCTCAGAACGTACGCTTTACTGAGGTTATCGAAGCGTTACGTAGTATCGCTGTTAGAGAATCAAAGAATAAGGATAAAACAAGACGGATAAAGTTATCGAAAGAAGGTAAATTAAAACATTCTTTTGATAAAAGATTTTCTGAAAGCGTTTGGCTCTGGGGACGAACATGGGAACCAGAAATGATTGGTCGCTACCTAATGTATGGTAGAGGTTTTCCTTTTGGAGCACTTGTTGGATTTAAATATATTTCAATGATTTTGGGAATGCTAATGAAATTCAAAATTGAGTTTTTACCCCCTCGAAATTCAAAAGCTAGGAAAGGAGTGAGAAAAATCTATAAAAGGGCAAAAGCGAAAACAGGTGAGAAATAAGATGAAAGTTGGTTATTACCCAGGTTGTTCACTGCATAAAGTAGCTAAGGAGTACAATAAATCAGTATTTACCATTACAAGAGAATTAGGAATTGAATTAGAGGAAATTCCTGATTGGAATTGCTGTGGAGCACTAGAAGTTCAAGCAACAAATCATTTAGCAGCGAATGGAATAGTGGCTAGAAACTTAGCTATTGCAGAAAAAGAAAAATACGAAAAACTGATAGCTGTTTGTCCAGCTTGCTCTTACCAATTAATATCCACAAATTATAAAATGGCTGAAGATAGAGATTGTGCAGAGGAAATAAATTCAATACTAGATACAGCATATACACCAAACAGCGTAAAATCCATGCATATGTTGCAATTACTCAGAGATGATATAGGTATAGACAAAATAAAAGAAAAGATGGTAAAAGGGAATCCTCTTGAAGGGAAAAAAGGAGTTGCATACTACGGATGTTTCTGCACACGTCCTGGTGATGTTATTCAATTTGAAGACCCTGATAATCCTACATTCATGGATGAATTGATCGAAGCAGTTGGAGCTGAAGCTCTATTCTTTCCTATGAAAACTAAATGCTGTGGTGCCACACAGCTTCTTGTAGCTAAGCCAACCGTTGAAACTTTAACTGGTAACATCATAGTAAATGCTAAAGAGGTAGGTGCAGATTTTATTGTCCTTGCTTGTCAAATGTGTGCTCTTGCGCTCGATGGGCAACAAAAACAAGCAATAAAAAGAGTCAGTGGTGGAAATTTCAGTATTCCAGTGCTGTACTTTAGTCAATTGCTTGGATTAGGAATGGGTCTCGATTACAAGTCTTTAGGACTTGGATCAAATTATGTTTCTCCTAAAGAATTGTTGAAACCTATTAAAACATGAGGAGACAAAAAGATGGTAATGTCAGAGAGTCCTGTAAATTATGAAGTAAAAATTACATCTGATGACCTGAAATCGATGTTGCAGGCATGTTATCAATGTTCTTCCTGCACCAGTGTATGTCCAGTCCGCAGAGTATCAAAATTCAATCCCAGAAAAATCATTCATAACTTCGTATTCGATTCTAAAGTAACTGAAGATGATTTAACATCTTGTTTGACTTGTGGATTGTGTTTGGAAGTCTGTCCTCAGGAAGTTGATTTTCCAGAATTTATCCGCTTATCACGAGAACAACAAGGAGTAAATGAAGACCTTTTTGCTCATCATAATATTTTCAATATCATGCAGGTATTTATGAACGAAATGACTGATTCAGGAATGAAATTTGATTATGAAGGTGAATTAGATCAAGAATCATCCATTGCTTATTTTCCTGGATGTATTGATCTTTACGATAAATTTCTAGACTTAAAAGAAACGAGTTTTCATCAAATCGGTCAGAGTGCTATCAATGTAATTAACAAGATTGGCATTAAACCAAATTTATTGTCATTAAAATGTTGCGGACATGATGCTTATTGGACAGGTGACATGAATGCATATGAGCAGGGACGTGATTACAACACGAAAATCATCAAGGATTCAGGAATATCTACATTGATTGTTTCTTGTGCGGAGTGCTATTATTCATTCGAGGATTTATACGATTTAGAAGGAGTTAACGTTCAGCATATATCACAGTTCATTGAAGGACATCAGGATAAGTTACAATTTATAGAAGAAGCAACCACTCTTACTTACCATGACCCATGTCGGCTAGGTCGGTTCATGAAGGAATATGAAAGTCCAAGAAATGTGTTAAAAGCTTCTGGAGCATCAATTAAAGAATTGTCTTTAAATAAGCAATTTACTAAATGTTGTGGAGTATCTGCATGGTTAAAATGCGATGATGCCTCACGTGCGATCATGTTACGGAAACTAGAAGAGGCAACTCAAGCAGTTGGGGAAGAGGGAACATTGGGTGTAGCTTGTTCAAAGTGTTATGCACATTTAAATTGTGTATTAGAAGATAAAAAACCTCAACACAATTATAAAATTAAAGTCAAAGAACTAGGTATGATTATTGATGAGAGGTCGAGTTCTAAATAACAGATGAGAGGAAGAAAAAATGGCTGAAACAATGTTAGGATCTGTAGCAGTAATAGGAGGAGGAATTGCAGGAATACAAGCATCTTTAGACATGGCTGATCAAGGATTTCTCGTGTATCTCATTGAAACTAATCCCTCAATCGGAGGGCGTATGGTTCAACTAGATAAGACCTTTCCAACCCTAGATTGCGCAATGTGCATACTGGGCCCCAAGTTAGTTGACGTACAGCGACATCCAAATATTCGTCTATTGACATATTGTGATCCCCAAGAACTTACAGGTTCACCTGGAAACTTTAAACTAAAGTATCTCAAGAAAGCAAGGTATGTTAACGAAGATAAATGTACAGGTTGCGGAGATTGCGAAACAAATTGTCCTTATTGGGTTGACGATGAATTTAATGCTGGTTTGATGAGAAAAGACAAAAAAGGGAGAGATAAACCAGGTAGAAAAACAGTATCAATTCCTTTTCCCCAAGCTGTGCCTAAAATTGCTTATATTCAATCTCATAACTGTGCTTATCTCACTAAAGGAAAATGTGGTATTTGTAAAAAGAAATGCGGGCCTGGTGCTATTGATTATGAACAAAAAGATGAAGAAAAAGAATTGTCTGTTGGCGCAGTAATTGTAACAACGGGTTTTGATCCTTTCGATGCAAAAGAAATATCAAGTCTTCATTATGGTCAATTCCCAAATGTTGTTACCACATTACAATTTGAACGGTTTTTGAATGCCTCAGGTCCAACTGGAGGAGAAGTAATCCGACCCTATGACCAAAAACATCCAAAGAAAATAGCATTTTTACAATGCGTTGGATCAAGAAATCCTTCATTAAATAAAAACTATTGTTCTGCTGCCTGTTGTATGTATGCGGTTAAAGAGGCAATAATGGCTAAAGAACATGATCCTAGTGTAGAAGTATACATTTATTATATGGATATACGTGCTTTTGGCAAAGGATTTGAAGAATTTTATAAACGTGCTATTAACGAATTTAATATTCATTTTATTAAATCAAGAGTAAGCGAAATAAGAGAAAATCCTGAAAATAGAAATTTAATAATAAAATATGAGGATTTTAAAGGAACTCCAGGTATTTCTACAGAAGAAATGGACTTGGTAGTTTTATCAACGGGGTTAGATCCTTCTTCTCACACAGATTATCTTGTGAATAGCTTACACCTTGAAGTATCTGAGACAGGATTTGTAGTAACTGATCCATTAAAACCATTAGAAACAAATAGGGGAGGAGTATATGTTTGTGGGGTTGCCTCAAGTCCAAAAGACATACCTGATACAGTCGCTCAAGCAAGTGGAGCTGCAGCAAAAGCATCAATACTACTTAAAGATGTAAGAGGCACAGAAATTGAGGAGAAAAAACTTCCTCGGCAAATAGTAGTTAGTCCTACAGATGAACCACGCATAGGAGTCCTAGTCTGCCATTGTGGACACAATATAGGTTCAGTAGTCGACTGTGCAGAGGTTGCAGAATATGCAAAACAATTTGAAAATGTTGTATATGCCACTGATCCAATGTACGCTTGTGCAGCGGATTCGCAGGTAACGATAAAAGAAGCAATAAAGGAACATAAGCTCAATCGTGTTATTGTTGCCTCTTGTACACCACGAACACATGAACCCTTATTTAGAAGCACGCTTATGGAAGCAGGGTTAAATGAATTTTTATTTGATTTAGTAAATCTGCGAGAACAAGTCTCATGGGTGCACCCTCATCAACCAGTAGAAGCAAACGTAAAAGCAAAGGATCTGGTTCGTGGTGCAATAACTAGAGCATGTGGTCTAGAGCCATTATTTAAGGAAAAGATACCAATCATTAAAAAAGCTTTGGTAATCGGGGGTGGTGTAGCTGGAATGACAAGTGCTCTCGATCTTGCACGAGCAGGATACCCAGTTTATTTAGTTGAAAAAGAAGATCAACTTGGAGGAGAGCTTCTTAAGATACCCGAATTACATAATGGGTTGAAAGGCCCCGAAATTGTAAATGAAATGCGAAAAGAGGTAGAGAATGAATCTGATATCATAATCTTTACAAATTCCACCCTAGAAGAGCTTAGTGGAGCAGTTGGAAACTTCAAAGGAAAGGTTCAAGGAAAAGAAATTCGTTTTGGAGCGGTAATCATCGCAACGGGAGCAGAACCACTAACACCTAACGGTTACTATAATTATGGAACTGCATCTAATATCATCACCCAGCGTGAACTTGAAGAACGATTTGATGAGGTGGACCCTCAGAATGTTGTTATGATACAGTGTGTTGGTTCTCGAGAAGAAGAAACCCCCCGAACGTATTGTTCAAGAATATGCTGTACCGTAGCTATAAAGAATAGTATCCGAATTAAAAAACGGAATCCTAATGCAAATATATTCATTCTTTACAAGGATATTAGAACCTATGGGGATCTAGAAGAATTATATCTTGAAGCTAGAGAATTAGGAACTATTTTTATACGTTATACTGATGAACAGAAGCCAATTGTGGATTCAGATGGAACAGTAACTATTTTCGATGAGATGCTTGGTGTAAATCTACGAGTTAAACCAGATCTGGTGGTTTTAAGCGTACCTCTTGTACCTAAACCAAATGAAGAATTAGGACAGATGTTTAAATGTGCTCGTGGTGCTGATAATTTCTTTTTAGAAGCACACGTAAAACTCCGTCCAATTGACTTTGCTACAGATGGGATATACTTAGCAGGAACAAGTCAATTTCCAAAATTCACTTCTGAGAGTATCTTTCAAGGGAGTGGTGCTGCTGTTAGGGTGATGGCCCTACTTGCGAAGGGGTATATTTTGTCAGAAGGAGCTATAGCCAATGTTAATCAAGATATCTGTCGTGGTTGTGGCAGATGTGAAGAAGTGTGTCCATTTAAAGCAATTGAACTAGAAATTAAGACCTTAAGTATGGAAACGCGAGAACTTAAAATGGTTAAAGCAGTGGTTAATGAAGCTGTCTGCAAAGGTTGCGGAACTTGCGTGGTTACATGTCCTGTGTCAGCTATTACTGTCAAACATTTCCCCGATAAGATAATTGAGGATCAATTTAATTCAATACTTACAAAACCTGACTTAACCGAAAAAATAGAGGCAATTATGCCATCAGTGGAGGCTCCGTGAAAAAAGAGGTGGAAAATTATGACTCAAGTAGAAATATCTACAGTTCCTGAAGTATTTGAACCAACAATAATCGTATTCGCTTGTAATTGGTGCAGTTATGCGGGTGCGGATTTAGCTGGTGTATCTCGGTTGAAATATCCAAGTAATGTACGAATTTTACGTGTTATGTGCTCTGGACGAGTAGATCCTGCATTTGTGATGAAAGCTTTCTTAAAAGGGGCTGATGCAGTCATGGTTGCGGGGTGCCACCCAGGTGATTGTCATTATTTAGAAGGTAATTTAAGAGCAAAAGAACGTATTGACAAAATGGTTGAAGCTATGAAAATCCTTGGTTTTGAGGTTGATCGCTTCAGACTTGAATGGATATCTGCTAGTGAAGGGAAACGATTTGCTCAAGTTATGACTGAATTTACTGAAAAAATTCGTAGCCTCGGACCATTGAAGGGTTAATGCTGAAGAATTTTGGAGTTATGCAACCCCCTTCAATTTTTTCTTAGTGTATTATTTCCAGTGTATTTTAGTTCTACTAGGTATCAAGTCCATAAACTTGTCTAGGAGTCAAATAATCAGGGAATTTATTGATCAGTAATTTACGAGCGATAAAACAAGCGTGACAATGGTCAATAAATTCTTCTTCGTCAAATAAGTTAAATTCTCTGGCGAGATACGCTGGACCACCTTTGATTAGAGGACCACATATTGGATGAGATTGTCCATCATACTCGCATATTAGCTTTGATAAGGGTGTTTTCCAAATATTGCCCATGCTCAACCCTTGACAAATATGGACATGACCGTAAGAATCCAAATGAACACGTTTAGGAGTTTCTAGGTCTTCGTAAGGGCATTCAATAAATTCAGTCCAATGTTTAGCAGGCAATCCTTCAGTTAATGTTTCAGTTGCGCGCCCTCTAAACATTACTCCTCCTCCTACAACAGGAGTCCCTTTTTTTTGATCTTTTTTATCTTTAATTGAAGGTTTTTCGATAGAAATCGAATCTCCTGGTAGATTAAGATTCTTAACTGCTTCAAGAGCATTTCGAGCAAGATTTTCTTGATTTTCTCCGTAATGAAATAAATCATTACTGATACTAATATCAGAAATTCCTAGATCCAAAAGTGGGCGTAACCATAATTCCGCATCTGCCACTGAGGAAGCCCAATATCCATTTGTAACAATACCTGAATTAATACCCAACTCCTTGGCCATTTTAAGTCCTTCAAGCATTTGAGCATAATACAAAAAAGGTTCACCCCCTTCAAAATAGATATTCGAAAGAGTTTTAATATTTTTTAAGTCAGAAATAACTTCTTTCATCTGTTTAAGAGTGAAGGTACCTTCTGAGGAAGGACTGCAATATAAGAAGCAATGATCGCATTCAAAAAGGCAGGTATAGGTGAATAAGAAATGAACCGAGCTTAACAT
>JAEOSP010000649.1 GCA_016840305.1 Candidatus Hodarchaeota archaeon | reverse complement strand
CTTCAACATCCGCTTCATATATTGGTCCTTGAAGGTACCAATCTCCTCCATAACTTTCATAAAACTTAGTCCAATTCTGATAACCATGCATCATAACTATCTTTTCACCATCCTTCCAAATGTGAAATTCAACATCTGAAGTCTCATCCTGCCCTACGTATGGCACCAGCAAACTCACGTATAAATGAAAAGGTTTGTTTGATTTTATTTGATATAGATGAGGAGATCCCTGAAGTTTACCATAGAATGCATAACTTGTCTCAGGATCTTCCACAATAATAGGCTCTTCCATATAGTCTTTATCTTCAAGAACCATTTCTGGAATATGAGCTGAACAAACAGCTACGGAGAATGAAAAAATCGAAAGAAAGGTTAAGACCATTACTATTTGTTTCACATAAATTTTTGATTTCATAATAATTGAACCTCTAATTTATAGAAATGAAGTTTCTGATAAACTAATTGGAATCACAAGAACTTTCGCGAGAAGATCCAATTAAGAATCAACAATTGAGAGCATACGCTTTTATATTTGATATAGATGTGCCTTTAACTTCGCTCTACTTTAAATGCGAAATCAACTTCAGCTTGATATTCTGTAATAGCACTTTTATCTATTGCTCCGCTAAGCTTAACTATCTCAAACCAGCGAATGTGTTCTAGCGTCTTTTTGGCTTCAGTGAATGCACTTTCAATAGCCTGTTGATATCCCTCATTGGAAACTCCCACCAATCTTATCTTCTTAAATACCATATTTAACACCTCAGCTTTCATTACTATAACAACGTTATATTTAAAGCTAGCTAAGTTACCTATTTTTTACTGGTAAATTGGCGTGAGAATCCCGCCCCCCGCACTTTTCAATAACATCAATAAGAATTTTCAAAAAATTTGTTTTTTAATGAGATGTATTTTCAATTATCTTTTTATTTGATTTGATGGAATCATATTATGGAACGAATTGTCTCATACATTCTCACTCAATTCGAATATTATTCTCAGGTTTGAACCTCAGTATTATCAATCGTATATTGCTTACAATTATCAGAAAAGTCAGACTGAGTTTCTTTCAAAAGATGAGTATGAAATTTTAGAGTATATTTATGACAAATCGATAGACCAAGATACTTTATCTAGAAAAATAGGAGCGAGTTCAAAAACAATTGAAAAGTTTCTGAAACGTATGCTGAGAATTGGGGTTATTTCTAAAAATGTTGAAATACAAACAAGGAAAACTCCGGTTAGAGAAAAGATTGATTTCAATCAATTTAAGACACTCTCCATTCCTATTCTGTCTTCACCTTCTTCCGTAGATCTGTTTATAACAAATCGGTGTAATTACCAGTGTGTTCATTGTTTTTCCAATATAAGGAATAAAAATGTGTGCGAATTACAGTTAGATAAGCTGAAATCTATTTTTAATCAAATTGAAAGCCTCGGAGTTCTAGAAGTACGTATAAACGGAGGAGAACCGTTTCTACATCCTGAAATTGATGAAATTATTCGTTTTCTTAAATATAAACGGTTTCGCAAAGTTATTCTCACAAACGGGTCATTCTTAAATGATACTAGGATTAAACTTCTTAGTGATTCAGAGATTATCCCCACTATCTCTGTTGATGATTCAGATTCTACTAGTTTTGATCTATTTCGAGGAGTTGAAGCTTCTTTTACTAAAACAATTAAGGCGTTAAAACTATTACAAAAACATCATATTCAATATGGCATTAATTGCTGTCTTCATAACAAAAATTTGGATCGATATAATGAGATCATTAAGTTAGGCATAAAGTACGGCGCTTCTCGAATTGCTTTCCTAGATTTAAAACCTGTTGGTAGAATGAAGAATAATTTAGTATGGATGCCCTCCTATGATAAATATAAAAAAATGATGTTTAAATTAGCACTTGCAAAAGTGGAGTATAACAAGCAAATCGATGTTGCCTTAGATGTTTTTCTTCATTGTTATCCTCTTCAAGAATCGATTAAGGAAGCAAAAAAAGGGTATGTTACCTGTCAGGCAGGTAAAACACGGTTATCTATTGGGTGTGACGGGTTTGTTTACCCCTGTAATCTTGTTATATATGATTCCAAATGGAGAATGGGAAACACACAAACAGAGTCAATCAAAGAGATCTGGTTTTCACCAAAGTGGAGTTTTTTCAGAGGAGACATGAAAATACAGGATCTT
>JAEOSP010000648.1 GCA_016840305.1 Candidatus Hodarchaeota archaeon | reverse complement strand
GTTCAGTCTATTTAAAATGGATGAGATCATTGAGAGTATGATTTTATCGAGGTCTCCTAAATAACTATATATAACAGAAAAAGGAATCAATTGGCACAACCCCATATGGACTACAAATGTAACAGATCTTCTTTACTCTATAAATTACAAATGGGGAGCTGCAGGTATCGCCTCTTTCTTTATCAACTAATATAATAAAACAGAAAATACTGTTTTTTGTACATATGCGATAGGTGCTTCTCAATGGATCAATGCAAGTCTTCCTATAATTATGAATTCCCCCGAATATTTACAAGAAACTATAGAAACTTTTCCTGACATTATAAGCACATTAACTAAGATTCTATACATTATTAACCCCCCTATTCCTCCAACAACTACAACAACTTCACTAATTTCGACAACTTCGACGACCCTTTCGATTACTTCAACGAGTTCAACAATGAACTCAACTACCTCTCCAACCACAAAATCAACAACAGGATTTGTGCTAATTTTTATCCTGTATATTCTTACAATTTTTACGTATAGACGAAGAAGGAGGTCTACGTGAAAGATTCAAACTGGTCATTAGAAAAGGTATGGTAATTTAAATTTGATCTATTCTCCATTTTTTCATTATTAGAGATTGGAATCTTATCAATTCCCTCTTAAATTCTCGAAAACTTTCTTCTTCTTTAATTGTGTCTATTTTGAAATTCATCCAAAATATCTGTCCCATCTATCAAATGCTTTATTTATCATGGCTAAAGGAACACAAAATGAGAGTCGAAGATGGCTTTCGCCTGAAGGGCCAAAAGCTATACCTGGAGTGGTTGATACTCGTGTTTCTCTTAATAAAGTCTTACAAAAGGTCATTGAATCCTTTCCTTCTTCAGATAATATTTTAGGAAACATTAAATAGGATCCTCTGGGTTTTTGATAAGAAAAGATATTTGATAGATTATCTAGCCTCTTACACATTAGATTTCTTGTTTCCAAGTAGTGGTTTCGAAAATCTTCGATACATTTTTGCGATCCTTTCAATGCAGCAAGTGCAGCGTATTGAGATACAACAGGGGCGCAGATTGCGAAGGGGATATGAGCCTTGGTTAAATGGGGGGTAAAACTGGTTGGGGCGTGCAAATAGCCTATTCTCCATCCTGTCATTGCATAATTTTTTGTGAACGTGAAGCAACTTATCGTTTGCTCTTTCATCTCTGGAATGGATCCAATACTAAAATGCTTGAAATCATCATAAGTAAAGTATTCATAGGCTTCATCTGTGATTACTATTAAATTGTGTTCAAGCACAAGGTCAGCCAATTCCCTCAATTCCCTTTCAATGAAAACGGATCCAGTCGGATTGGATGGGGAACAATACATGATAGCCTTAGTTTTCGATGTAATAGCTTTTCTTATTCCCTCAATATCTAAACTAAATCCTTCCTCTTCGATCAATGGAACCAAGACAGGTTTTCCTGAAGCAAGGATTACTTGCTGCACATGAGTCGAATAAGTAGGATCAGGTAAAATCACTTCATCCCCTGAATTAATTGTTGTCATTACTGCAGCTGCTAATCCTTCAATTGCACCTATAGTTACTATAACTTCTTGAGGGATTGCATCTATCTTATTATAATCTAATAATTTCCTAGCTATTTCGGTTCGTAGTTCGACTAAACCTGCACTTTGAGAATAACCATCTACTAGACCATTTCTAATAGCGTCAATTGCAGCTTGTTTGATGAACAAGGGAGTTCCAGATGTGGGTTTAGCCCATGAAAGAAATGCCACATCATCAAATTCTTTCGAAAGACGGGTCATTTCATGAATAGCAGATTTTTGAATGTTTAAAACTCTTTGAGATAAATTTTTCAAAATTAAAGCCTTCTTGATACAATTCAAGCAAGGCAAAGTATTTCCTCTATTAAAACTATTGTGAGAATAGTAAATTGCTACAAAAAGGATTTGGGAAATTAGTAATAATATTAGATAAACACTAATAGAACAGAAAAATCTTGAGAAGGATGAAACAGCGCTTACGAAATGATGGTAAATGAAGATTAGGAGTCAATTAAATTATTTTCATTAAGAAAGATCGTTTGAAGTAAAAACACTATTATTTCTTGGATTTCTTTCTGTTTTCAGAAGATTATAATTCGATAGGAATCTATAAGCACGTAGTGACGATTTCAAATTAAATGAAAACCTCTATATAATGAGATACTTTTCAAATGAATGTGTAACAACTATCCAAAAAAAGAAGTGAAAAAAATGAAAAAATCAATTGTTATTCTCATTATCGGTATTTTTGCTGGTTTTGGACTTTTATTACATTCTCCTACCACCATAAAAGCAACATTACCATTAGAATATAATACAGGCTGGCAATGGGAAATTGATAACAACGAGACGCTTATCTACAATATTGTGGATAATGCGTTAGGATCTCGTTATGAAGCCTATAATATTACAGGTGAACCTTGGGTTTATTCTGGGTTCTTAGATGTTTTAAATATAACAAAATTAATATTTAATCAAACAACTGGAACTGTTGAGAACTCGGATGAGCTATTCCAATGTGCAGCAAGTCTTTCCCCAGGATTCTGGCAACTTTCGTTTTACGATGGAGGAATGAACACTGGAGGTTTTACTATGGCTTTTCCCCTAATTCCTGTGAACACAAGCGGTTTGATAAATCAAACTCAGTTAAATGAATGGGGTATCGCTATGACTAACGATCT
>JAEOSP010000647.1 GCA_016840305.1 Candidatus Hodarchaeota archaeon | reverse complement strand
TCAAAGGGTGATCAATGGAATGTTTCAATTAGAGTTTCAGATGGTACTGATTATTCCGAGTGGAACAATGCTAGTGTAAATATTCAGAATTCTCCCCCTACTATCGTGGAGTTCTCCGCTAAAATCTATGTTCCTACATCAGGTTTATTCACTTCAAATAGCCTTATTGCTGATTGGGATGAGTATGATGCGGATGGTGATAGTATAATTGATACTCACATTAGGTGGTTCAAAGATAATGGATCAATATATGAAATTTTCAGTATGGAAAATCAAACCGTAGTATCTTCTTCTTATACTACCAAATATGACCAATGGTGGTTTACAGTACAAATCTTTGATGGAGCTGCTTGGTCATCATGGTCCAGCTATGCAATCCAAACAATAGCAAATTCAGAACCACTTATTGAGAATATTACACTAAGTGGAGGAATTTCTACAACTGTCGATCTCCTACTTTCTTATGACTTTTATGATGCTGATCACGATTTAGATTTCTCAAAAATTGAATGGAAAATAGTTCATATGGGTTCTGTAAACACAGTTGAAGGAAGTACCATTCTTTCAAGTTCCGTATTTACAGCAGGAGATTTAATATGGGTAGTAATCACACCTGATGATAATGAAGATACAGGACAGCCTGTTGATTCTTCAACCTTATCAGGCTCTCAAGTAATGAAGCTTGTAGGAGATACAGCTCCTCAGATTAATACTACCCTAGGATATCCAACTATTTCATCAGACCATGAAAATGGTTCAACAATATACAACCCTCAGATCCCTATTTATTTGGATTATACTGGTCTCGTTTTTGATATAGATTCAGGAGAAAGTGATCCCATTTATGATATTTTTCAAGAGCAAAATACTGATGTTCAAAACAGAATTGTAATGAGAGTGAGTGGTGCACAATACCGCTGGTATAAATATAGTTCTGGTTCTGGAGAATGGGAATTACAGCTTGAATTAACTAGATCATACGTCGATCCTTTCTACTTACATAAAGAAGATCTGTGGATGGGAAGTGTAAGACCCCGTGATCAATATGGATATTATGGTTCTTGGGTAAATTCCACCTCGATAGAAATTGGGAATAGTTTTCCCGAAGTTATTGGATTTTCCTGGCTAGTTCTTCATCCAACAACCTTAGATGATTTAGAATTTTCTTTTGAATATTTTGATTTTGATGAGGATCCAATGGTAGAGGGTAAAACTTTAATTCTCTGGTACAAAAACGGAATTCTAATCTCAGATACATTTAACCTAACTATATTGTCTAACACTTATTTTGTTAAGGATGATATCATAAATGTCGTAGTTCGCCCTTATGATGGATTTAACTGGGCGTTAGGAAATTACACCAGCCCCCCAATAAATATAATAAATGCAATTCCGAGTGTCGCCTCTTTTACGTTAGCTCCTACCTCAATATCGAATATTGATGTTCTTGCATTGAATTGGACTTATTATGATGTTGATGGAGACATTGAGGCCTCTTCAAAGGTGTATATCAGATGGTACAGAAATGGGCTTCCAGAAATTGGTTATACTAATCAGACTAGCATTCCTTTAGATATTACGAATAATGGTGATCTATGGAGAGCTGAATTTTGGACTTCAGATGGGTTGAATTATAGCATTGCTTATACAGATGATATTTTTACAAGAAAACTTTCTATTGAATATATATTCGACCTTTCAAACCAAGTAGATCCTTATAATGTTCGAGCTGATCAATTCTACGTTGAGGACGAAAATATTTCGGTAGAATTTTATTTTGATAGTGAAAGTGATGTCCTTAACGCAAATGTTTTCTGGTTTAACGATTTAGGGAATGATTCTTGGACTGAAATGCACCAATATGAAAATTATACTGAAATACCATTTGATTCCACAATTCTAGGTCATAAGTGGAAATGTATGATTATACCATTTGATGGTACTTATTCATGGGGAAAGGTTAATTCGTCCGAAATCATTATAGAAAGTCGTCCTAGTTTCCTCACTTCTCCAAATGAAGTAGTAACAATAGGAGATGACTCTGAAGGTCATTATATATTCAATGTTACGGTTAACGATATTAAAAATCCGATTGTTAACGTTGAATATTCTTTAAATGATACAATAGGGGGCATTAAGTATGCAGTAAATGTACCAGGCACTGATACATGGATTCTTGAGTACCGTTTATCTATCACTCAATTTAATGATCTATCTGGCAGCTTAATTTTAGGAGAGATTAAAGTTGTGACTACAGTAAATTATGATGAACAGGTATTCGAAATATATCAAATTCTTCTTTTCAATTTTCTAGTGAACGATTCTGTTGCACCACGAGTAACTAATGCTGATTTCACATATAACTCCACAAGCATTACCTTTTATGCAGAATTAGAGGAATATGGAAGTGAGATTAGTAATGTCATCGTATTTTACTACTTTGAACCAGCAGTAACCACCAATGAATCTGTAGGTATTGGTGGATCCCTACTACAATCTGAATCTTACGCGGACATGGCTCTCTTAAATTCCTCTTCAACTTCTTCATTCTTTTCTGCAGCTGTTCCATTTGATAGCAACGGGACAGATTGGAAAGTGATTTACAGAATTGAAACGATCGATAGTGTCGGGAATAAAAATCCTCGTGCATATGACGTATTGAGAGATGATCCTGATAGTGTTGATAGAGACATTTTACGTTACATCTCTCCTGGTATCCCTGAATGGGTTTTACTATTGGCTGGATTAGCAATGTTCTTAACATTTATCGGAGCATTTGTATACGTTAAGTTTATCCGTAAACCTGAATTAGTAGGCTTAGATAAAGAGCTAGTAATGAGTTCGATGGCAGATATACAGGAAGCAGAAGTGACTGATTCAGTAGACCTCCATACAATTGGCGTTGTCGTAAGCTACTTTGACCAACGACATGGGCCAATCCCAATCATTGTAGAACCAGAAATCTTGCGTGATAACTTTAGTAAATTAGTAGAACTGAGTGACAGATCTTTCAGTGGAACTGGATTTTCTGATGACTTTAATGTTGAAATTACTTCAAGTTATGACTTTGTTTTGACCCAAGGTATACGTACGAAGGTTATGTCTTTCGGTTATTCCTTAGATGTACCTGAGGCTAGGGGGGGGCAAGAGAATATAACAGCGAATATTTTAATTCATTCAGAATTATTCCCCTTAGTTAACCAGTTTTTAAATGAAATTCAGATCAAAATTCATGAGATGCATCTTCTTATGGATGACTCAACCCAAGGAAATGACTTAATTAAAGAAAAGGTTGTTAATCTCCGGAAATATATTTCTCAAATAATATTGACATACGAGCGTATATATGGAACAACGGAGCTAATCAGTGAGGAAGCTTAATAGAAAGGTGAAAAGAAGATGAGTACCCTAATCTACAATTATTTCAGCGGGAGAGAGATTCTATGGTTTTAATTTCTCAAGTTTGGATTCAACATCGTTATTGTGGCCAAATCATTGGCCATTGTAATTTCAGAGTAGGGACAGAATTAGAACCTGAACTTGGTGGAGCGCTTTTTTCTGCGTTGACCTTAACTATGGAAAGTATTGAAAGAACTCAGCAATGTCGCATAGCAGGAGCATATGGTTTTCAAATGCCTAACATTGAAGGGATTGGATTTTTCACCATAGAAAATAAAGATTTTCGAATATATTTCCTTTGTGAGGGGCTTTACAATGGAAGCATTCCCTCTTTAGAAAATAAACAATTTATTCAAAGGACCAAAGATTTGTATGATGAGTTGAAACAGTTAGAGATTCAGAATACCTGTAGAAATGCCCATAAGATTATAGGAGAGCATTATTGGTTTGACCTCATATCTTCAATCGGATTGGGAGGTCATCTATACCTTGATGAAATAAAAAAAGTATATATGTTACGTCTTATTCGCATGAAATTAGCTCAGATTGATGGAAAAGGAAGTCGAAAAATAAAAAATTTAGAGAATGTTAAACTTGGTTCTCTGGGACCTGGCTGGAAAGATATTGATGAACTAATTTCCCAAAAAATTGAAGGGATCTTAATTAACCCAGAGTATAGTTATGATGTGTTTAGTGACTTTTTCCGACAGTTCAGGGATTTAAGGAGGGATTTTAAACCAAATACTGTTGTATTGGTGTATAATAATGAATTTTTAAATCAAATTGCGTTATTAGCAATCCTTACAAACTATAATAGAGAATTGAAAGTTCGATTCTGTCTTCCAATAAGTGCTGGACTAGTTCTAGAGGAGGAAAGCACGATTTCTTCCTCCTTACAATCGTACTTTTTAACTTCAAGATGATCTTACAATTATTTGTTCTATTTACTTTTATAAAATTTGTTTAAAAAGAATAAAGAATACTTTAGGATATTCTGGACATCTTTTGATGATATTTAAAGCTGAGAACCTAGGAAGGTTTCAGAGGTGAGTTTATCTCTAAGTACAATCTATTCCTAGTATTTTAACTCCAATGGAGGATCATTAGATGTTTCGCAATTTCCCTATTATTAAACCGATCAAATATGCTAATAGTCATCTGAAACCTGTTGAAAAACAAGATATTCACCTCTTTTGTGTAAAAACCGACCCTGATAAAATTCACCCTATTCCTTCCTCCTCAGAACCGTTGAAAGAGGATATGGTTTATCTTTTCATTAATGATGCCATAAGAAAAATCTTTTTGTGGGTTGGTACGGCCGCATCGGTCCGATCCAAATTCGTAGGCGCTCATTCCGCCATCGTAATCCAACGAAAAACAGGGATTATATATCGAGTAGAAAATGTCGATCAAGAACATGAGTCATCTGATTTTTGTCGAACTTTAGCAGTATTTGAAGCCTAATATGGCTACTATTTCTCTCTTAAAGGCTTTTTAATAATAAAATTCTCTCCTTATTTAATTCTATTTCTCTTTGCTCATTACGATCAATAGCACATTCAAGTAAAAGTTCATAGATTATCGGTTCTAAAGGATTTTGCATTTGGAGTTTGTTTAAGAAGTCAAGAGCTTTTTGTGTTTGATTCTGGAATATATGGATTAACGCGATGCCCAACCAACTGTCTAGTTTTTTTGGCCTATTATTAATATTAGCTCTAAATAGTTCTAAGGCCGCTTCATAATCTCCTTTTTGACCTAAGATAGTTGCAATGGAATGTTTTACTATATAAGAGTGTGAGTACTTGTCT
>JAEOSP010000646.1 GCA_016840305.1 Candidatus Hodarchaeota archaeon | reverse complement strand
GGTATTCAATATCGTATCAATAAAAACTGGTCCATGAATAGTTACTATCTCAGAACTCAAAGAGGTAACAGTATCTATAATGTTTCACTTGCCTGGAGATTGTCTTTTTAAATATAACCATATAATTGAGCTGAAAATTCTTCAAGAATTGTTGATAAGTATAAAATAAATAACAAATGATAAATCCTCATAATAATTTCCCGTTCTTACAAATAAAGATTATCTGCCTGATACTTCTCCTCTTGACAATTTCATTTAGTCAGTCATTGGAAATATCTGAAATTGGTTTTAAAGGGGTGGTGTCCTTATCAGAGGATGAACTCGCTGATATTCTTCACTCTGAGGAAGATGAAGACTTTGATGCGCGGTTGGTTAAACTGGACAAGATTCTATTAACTAATTATTATCGTCAGAACGGTTTTCTCACCGTCACTGTTTTTGACAGTTTAATTATAAACAGAGAAACAATGACTGTGAAAGTTATCTATGAATTAGTAGAGGGACAAAGATACTATCTTGATCGGATTGAGTTTAAAGGAAACGAAGTATATTCACGGAACGATCTATTGAATAGTTTTGAGGGAATGACAGCCGGAAATCCATTTGATGAAGGAATGATGAAAAGTGTAAAACAGGGATTAGAAAATTTGTATTATAATAATGGAAAGCCCTTTGTTGTTCTTTCATTTGATTATGAAATTGAACAAGATACAATGGTAGTTATAAAATGTGCCATAAAAGAAAATCAGACCGTGACGATTAAAGATATGGAGTATATTGGTCTGGAACTTGTTAAGCCTTTTATTGTCTATCGTGAATTGGAAATAAAGCGCGGTGAAATCTACAGTCGGGAAGAACTCGCTTTGTCCCATCGAAATCTTTACAGAACCGGTCTATTCGAGTATGTCAGATTTGAAATTAAACCAACCGAAGAAGACTCAACAAAAGCGTTTCTTGTCATTCAGATCCAGGAAAAAGACCCGGCCTGGATTGGAGCTCGGGTTGGTTTTACACATGAAGAAGAAGAATCCTATGGAAATAAAATGGAGTTTGCTATTGAGGGAGGGCATAGGAATCTATGGGGCACAGGTCGAAGTTTAAGTTTACACGTTGTGCCATCTTTGGCGTATGATACTGAATCAAAAAAAGTAATCAATCCTGACAATCATTTTACCTTGCAGTTTGTCGAACCATGGATAGGTTATACAAAAACTCCAGGAGTATTTGTGGCGGCATATCATTTGTACAGACCATTAAATAGTGCGGATTTTAATGTCCTGCGATTTAATTTCGGTGTATCACGCGAACTCACTCCAATTTTAGATCTGAGAGGATCTTTAGAAGCAAAAATCGTCACCACCTTAGAAGAAGGGATTATTGATACAACTTTGGAAGCTGATGCCAATCGTGATTTGGTGTATAGTTTATTAGCTTATGGGAAAAGAGATACAAGAAATAACTTTTTTAATCCGTCAAATGGATCATTAACTGACCTGAGTCTTGGTTACTCTTATTCTATCGGAGAGATACCAACCGGTGGTAAAGATATTAGAACCTATATAACAGCAATATCTTCCTGGAGAAGATATCAACCACTAAAGTGGAAACCTTTCAAACGGAGGGAAACAATAACTGTTGCTACCCGATTGAGAGCTGGAGCGATTTTTGAACTGGGTCCAACAAGAAATATTCCAATATCAGACCTGTTTTTTGCCGGTGGAGCCACGACGGTACGGGGCTATCATGAGCAGTTATTGGGACCCACCACCCTTGATTCAGAAGGATTTAAAGATCAGGCTATAGGAGGCAAATTACTTTATTTGATGAACATAGAACTTCGTGTCCCGATTTATTGGTTGTTTGTCGGTGAAATCTTTCTTGATGGTGGAAATGTCTGGCGAGAAATTGAACATTTTAATCTTGGGGAAGTCAAATTTTCAACAGGGGTTGGTATTGTATTATTAACCCCTGTAGGACCAATTCGATTTGACTACGGGGTAAAACTCAATATAGAAGATTCTGACAGAACGCCGGATGCATTTCATTTTGGCTTGTATTTCGCTTTTTAGGATTTGCATTTAAACGGCATATAATATATAATTCATCTCATTAATCACTATTATTTTATGAGCGTTCAACCGCAAGAGTAGTGGAACAATTAAGTTATCTGGCTATGACATTCTTGCGTTGTATCCAATAGATATAACATGCTTTCGGTTATGGAGGATTTATGCTTAATCATATCTGGTTTGCCATGATCCTACTCGCTATTCTAATCGCGGCAGGTAGTGATATTTATAATGAATTAGTAGTTTCAAAGCCCTCAGGCATTTCCGAATT
>JAEOSP010000064.1 GCA_016840305.1 Candidatus Hodarchaeota archaeon | reverse complement strand
GTTAACTTTCCATATCGCTTTGTCCAATTTCCATTGAGCACACATATAAGAACAATTAGGGTTAATATCCATTGATAGTTTAAAAAGCGCCGTTTCAAGTTCTTTTGCGGCTTCTCTGATGTAATTGTTGAGAGATGACCTATAATACCAGCTAACATTTTGTTCAACGAAATCGTAAAGATTTAATAAATCGATTTTGATAAGTGCAATATCATATCCTATCTCTGGATCTGTAGAAACACCCATCAGGATTACAATATTATTCCTAATTTCGCGCATTGAATTTATTATGATACCAGCAATATAGTCATCAATCCACCTTATCTTGTTGTAAATTTCTGTTTTATGTTCGGCAGTTCCTAAGAAGAGTTTAGCAATATACGCTTTCCAGAGCCCGCATGTAATCTCTCCAGATTCACAATATTCGAGAGCTTCATGTAAGTAAGTTTGTGCCTGACTCAATTTCTTATTTAAGTACCGGCTTACTGAACAATACGTATTTTCTTCAACGAATTCTTTCAGAACCTCAATTTGCCAATCAACGTACTCATACATCTGA
This sequence comes from Candidatus Hodarchaeota archaeon, assembly GCA_016840305.1. The sequence continues at coordinate 3,263 of JAEOSP010000064.1, read as the reverse complement.
TCCAAAGAAATCTCAAACAGTCCTGATATAGATGAGGTAAGATTGTCGAAGATACGATCGTCATCACCATCAGTTACAAATATCTCTATATCGTGAATACCATATAGTAATATCCACTCGTTATTTAAAACGAATGTGTAGTAGTCTCCTACTTGAGTCATAAACTGCGGCTCAATAAGATTTCCATCTACATATATTTTAAACTCGGCGATTCCACTATAATCACACGCTTTTAGTGTCGCAAAGACATGGTGTATATTGTCTTCAATTAATAAGTCAGTTAAGATGGGTGGATCCACATCATCGTCGGCAATAGTGATCGAAGCAAGATTATTTTTAGTAATATAATCTGACGCAACGGTAATAATAAATTCCTGATGACCAATTTTCGATGGATCTAATGTAATCTCGAAATATCCCGTTTGACCAGGTGCCAACACAAATGTGTCCTGATTTAAATAACTCAATGCGATTCCAATATCCGTGTAAGTAACAACGAACTCTTCTTCCACATTACCTAAATTAGTAATATTGAAATGATAGGTGCACGTTTCATTGTCTAAAATTGAGAATGCTGGATTATAACATTGAAAATCCAAATCGTGAAATTCTGCAATTATAAACGAGCCTTGATATACAAAATACGTACTACCATCCCTAGGATTAACTGCTGTTAGGTTAAATTCATACAATCCAGGTGTGGAAGTATACTTCCTTGGTGGATTTATCACAAGGCTTTCTCTTGAATCTCCGGGTATGGTATTGAAAAATTGTACGTTTTCAAAGGGTTTATTCAAGTAGGTGACAACATAAGGTTCATTTTCGGGTGTCATAATTACGGATCCATTTAAATATGTCACAACTAAGGATCCATCTAGGTAAGTCACATGAAAGAATTCATCTGGATATAAATCTTTATTAATGAAATCTCCTGGAATTCCTTCAATTGTTACAACAACGCTATCTGGAAGTGTTCCCAAGTTTACTACATCTAACAGTTTAAAACTGTCTCCGGGATTAATCGGTTCAGTTGGTATATAAGCAACATAGTCAATAAGACTAAAATCTTTAATTCGAATCGGAACAAATGTTCTATAAATTAATTTATCATTGAGAGATATATTCATTTCAAAATAATATAGTCCCATTATTTTACTCGCATTTTCTTGGACAATAGTGAGTGATATGGTATCTTGAAGCCTTTGTGTAAAACTAGTTTGTGTTATTGAAAAACCTTCAGGCGACGTTATAACGAAATCTACCTCTGGATTATCTGGTCCTTCTAAGTATAGTTGGAAATTCGTATGGCATGTTTTGGTCTCTGGATCAATATCTAATGGATTCTCTCTTAAATCTGTCATAATATTTGTTTTAAGTGGTAAATCTTGAAGCAACTGAGAATAAAGGATTGCATCCCCTAATTCTTGTAGTTTAATGTAAAACCAATCGTTCTCCCAATCGAGTTCATCTCTTGGGATCAACACATCTCCTTCTGAAAAATTATAAGATAACAAGTTTCGCATCTTAGGACCAAGCTCTCGATTTGGATGCCAGATTTCTGCTGGAACAGGAATTTTAGCTATAATACCTGATTCATAATGGCTTTCTATTAATGAATAAAATTCTTCGCCAGAACTTGTTTGATATAAATAATAACTATCATTATATACTTGTTTACCTGCATCAAGGCGATTAAATTCATCCGAGGGGGTATTAGCTGTACTTTCATTTCGGGAAATTATTTCTTTAGCTATATCAGAAGCGTCTTTCCATTGGTATTCGTTCACAGCACGTTCAAATTCTTGTTTTAGAAGAGTTGTTGACATCAATTCGCTGGTGTCGTCATAAAAATCTGCAATATTATTATCTAATACAGGCATTGGCGTTTTTTCAGTAGAAGAGTGCCTTGTGCCCTCTGTCCTCCACCAAGTAGGAATGATAACAATCCATTCAAATCTTTGCCAATCATATTGAAGGTCAAAACGATAATGTAAATTAGTAGTTGGGGCTGGAATGGTTTGACTAAATACCGTCTCGAACGTTTTTCCTGCACCGAATGGTGGTTCCCACCAACCAGCACCCCAATATCCATAACTTTGCCAACCACCGTCTGTAGTCCAACCCTGATCTGGATCCTCCGTCTCCTGTAACATAAAATTTGCTCTTATCCAGCCATGAGAAGAAGTAGAATTGTTTTTTACTTTTAATTCATAGTTTACAGTATCACCCACTTCTAAACCTCCATGTCTTCTCATATTTAGTTTTGTGGCACTAGGAAGTGCCATAGAACATCTCTGCACGTCAATTGATGGATTATTTAGCTCTGAAGAAAGCCACATGCCTAAAAATGTCATTGCAGCGATAAATATTCCAAAAACAGCACCATAGACACTTGAAATGCTCGCAGCCGCAAGCGTCAAACCAATCGCAGCGACTGCAACATTAACAATTAGAGTAATAGTTTGGAACAATAATTCGCTACCCTCAAATTCTCCACTTAATGCTCTTACAAAAAATTGGGCTATATCAATCGCTATTAATATAATTCCTATAACTATTGCAGCTTTACTAAAACAATTTACAAAACTTTCTAAGGTATCCGCTGCTGCGTCTGAAATAGCACCAACAGCTTTAACAGTGCTCATGATTCCACTAACAAGGTTTATCGAACCCAATACCACATCACAAATACTAGCAGCCATTTTCAATCTCCACAATGTTACATTGTGGGGATCAAGTATTGTAAAATGTTCAACCCATTTTTCCCAAGCACTAGCTATGTCTATTATTAATACTACTCCGGCTATGGCAATTTTGACACCTTCAACGACACCTCTTGCTTTAAAATTAGTTTTCAATTTGTCCCAATGGTAAGCAAGTTTACCCCTGAATTTACCCAAAACTTTTCCTCTAGAAACATAACACTCACCTTCTTTCGCTTGGTTCAACAAAAATTTATAGAAATCACAATTGGCCCTTGTATATCTCATACCAACTGTCATCTTATGAAATTGTTCATTTAATTCATTAGAAAATGCGTTTATAACCGACTTTACCGCACTCCAGATGCGTTTATCTGTTAGTAGTCTTAGTATTGCATCCAATTTATCTTCTAAAGACCCTAAATCTTGTAGTTTTATGATCGGTTCCTTTTTGAGAAATTGAACCTGAAAGTGACCATTTTCATCAATATAATTATCTAGAAAGTTATCGAACTCACGATAAGGATTAAATATGTATGCAGAACAAATATTTAAACCTTG
>JAEOSP010000645.1 GCA_016840305.1 Candidatus Hodarchaeota archaeon | reverse complement strand
TTCCTATGTTAACAGTGTGTTCTAATCTTACATCATTACTTCGTGTATCCCAACCAAGCATATCTAGAAGTGGTTCGATTATTTTCTTCTTTGTATTTGTTTCACTGCTTGTTAAGTCAGTCTGTGAAAATTCTTGTATATCGTTGATTAACCTATTCAAAACATCCTCCTTAATCTCCATCATAGAATAAAGCACAACCTTGTAAGATACATACGATATATAATAATAAAATTACTACTTTTTTATTGATGATGACGATGATGATGACAACAACATTGACTTTTTTACTTTCTAGTTTCTAAGTTTCTAATTAAAATAAAAAAATAGCTTATAATAATTTAATAATATTATAAAGTATAAACTTAGAAACCAAATGAAATTTTGGATATCAACATAGATCAAGTTGAACTATTATGGTGAAGAAGATTAATCGAGACGAGAAAGATATTTTCATTTGTGAGGTTTGTGGTTTCGGATACATAGATGAAGAGACAGCTAGCAATTGTGAAAATTTCTGTTCAACTAACAACATGTGCTCGATTGAAATCACAAGGAAAGCAATCTATCATCCTGAATAAAGATGACCGAAATCTCCATTATAATATAACAATCATCAATATTATCATAACTAAATTATTATATACTGCTTTGTTATATGTGATGATCAGGTTTTGTTGGAGTTTTAGTTATTAGTTGAACCTTGACTCCGAGGTGGGGAGTCTGAAAAGTACCAATGACCAAAAGGGGAGAATGGGAAAAGAACATGTTATTTTTATGCATTCATAGCACGAATCCTAATAGACCTGGATCTCCAAGCAAAGAAGAGTGGTTGGTAAATCGTGAGAAAAACATGAAAGCCATGATGGAAAAGGGATTACCAGTGAAAAGTCTCTTCTCAGTGAGTAATGATGATCGGTCTAGATTGTGGTGTGTCTGGGAAGCAGACAGTTTAGAGTCACTGAAGGCAATAATGGATCCTATACAAACCACACACACAGAGATTATACCGGTATGGCGAGTACCACAGGTAATGTAGAATCAGTTTAATCTCTTTTTACAATTCGTGCTCCGAGGTGGGGAGCAATAACAAGTACCAATAACATGGGAGAGTGAGAATCAAGATGGCTAAGTACGCTGTATTCTTTGAGTGCGATTCAAAGGATTACGATAAGATAATACCAAAGTCAAGAAAAACTCAAGAATCTGTAGCAGAACACCCAGAAGAATTTGGTACGAATGTATTACCAGCTCAGAGGTTACTGGGAGATATTCCTAAACTAACTAAAGACCTCAAAGGTTTTTCAATTATCGAAGTAGATGATCTCCAGAAATTTGTTAACCGAAGAGTACGACAATTGCCTGAAATTACTACCTATATCGTACCGATAGTGGAGATATCGAAGTTTCAAGACACATATCTGAAATCAAGGGAATAGTAACTGGTATGTACAGATCTTTTTTTTCTATGACTTATAACGCCGAGGTGGGGTGTTAAACAAATACCAATAATATAAAGGGAGAGAAAGGAAAAAATGAAGTTCATTGGATATTTTGATTTTGATCTAGAGGACTTTGATAAAGTAATTGAGAAATATAATCAGCGATTAGCACAACCAGACAAGTTTCCTAAGATAATCTTTGGACCTTTTGGCTTAAATGAAGGAGGTAAAGGCTTCACAGGATTAGAAACTGACGATATGGAGCAGCTTGCAAGGCTTCAGTTTCACTTTGTTCCAGAGCTTCAATGGAAGTTTGTACCAATAAGTGAAGCATCAATGACAATACCGCTTTGGAAAAAAATGAAGGGGTAATCTGTCGAGACGTTTAAAAAAAGGTAATTTTCTTTTTTTCTTTTGAAAATTCCTTATTATAATATTATAAATAAGAAAATCTCGAAAGAAAACACCAACTAAACACTGAGTATGCTACAACAATTTTCTATATTATCTTAACAAAGTTATTATATTCGATGAGATAGAAGGAGCATCTGGTTCTGTTATCAAAATATTCTTAGTGGAACTAAGCGTCGAGGTGGGACGCTATAGAAATACCAATGGTGAAAGGAGAGGAGGAGAAAGGTTCATGTCTATTAAAGAGATGCCTATCGAAGAAAAATACGATATGCTCTATGACTACCTCACGCAACAAACTGCCATAACACTTGCTCTCGCCAAAGAACTAGGAGCAACAGACAAATACAT
>JAEOSP010000644.1 GCA_016840305.1 Candidatus Hodarchaeota archaeon | reverse complement strand
GAATGCTGGGATACAGTGATAGATTCGTAAATCGCTTCTTCACACTAATAAGCTCAAGTTATGTCGCTTATCCAACGATCAATGACATTTTTTGAATTCTTTTTGATTTAATTTTTTTACTTTGAGATCGGAGTAAAATGACAAAAAGGGAAAAAAATTAAAGAATATCAGTATAAATACTGATCGAGTACAATTAACACTAAATTAAAAAATAATTAAAAATTTTCTTGCCCAGAGATAAGGTGTACATACTTGGAAATATACTTTGGTAGATTTAACGTCAAAGATCCTGAAAATAGATTACTAGTGATTTGAAAAAAGAATTTACGTCTACCTCGTGAAGTATTGCATTATTTTAAGGATCTGAGTTCAGTTAAAGTCAAAATTATGATCCAAGATGTAAATAATATGAGTATAGATGGAATACCGTAATACACGTATAAAACCATGCTACGAAAACCATCAATATCGAGTGCAGAACATGGTTTAGCATTGAAATAAAACGAAATGATGCAATCATCTATATTAGGAAATATTGTGCTCAGAATATAGCCTAGAATGAAAAAGATAAAGATAACACTAAGAGCTATAATAAGAGAGGCTTTAATCGGACTTTTGTACGTCCATTGTGCTTTTCTGTGATGAATGAGCCCGAGTACGCCAAATAAACTAGCAATGAAGAGGTTAGGGATCATAAATCCAAGTATTGCTGGCCAAGGGAGTATGGGATGTATTTCTTGGGCCTGTCCGATAAAGGAGAAACCAGCGATCGGCACTATTAATATAGAAATAATCAATAATAACTCCAGATCAATTAATCGGTTTTTTAGCCACTCTTTATCCGTCAGATCAATCCTCATGATAATACCGTGTTTACATAAGGTGAAATTTATTCATTAAGAGTTCTATAAATAAAAGACGTAATGAATTCAGCTTATATATTTTCAATTTCTAGTTTTTCCTGTAGTAGATTAACATAATCATTTTTGTCCGATTTATTGAACTAAATGATGAATATCTGATATTAGAATCCATAAAAGGTATCAGTGAGGATGAAAATGTAGTGGATAGTGGGAATACTTCGAGTTGTTGTCATGTCTTACACACTGTTAGTTATAAAAATCCTATTGCCTACTTAGAGGAAGGAGATAAGGTGGAGGAACTAAAAAACAATTTAAATAAACTTTCTTATAAGATATTAGCGTCTGTTGTTTAAGATGAGATAGAAATGTGTATCCAAAATATCTCTTCGGATAAGAATCTTAGGATTCCAAAATATTCGGTTGAATGAGGATTCGACTAGGAAAAACAGAATTTCATCCAAGCAGTACTTGGCTAATCATGGATAAAAAAATTGATATACTAAGAATTAACACTAGAATAATCCCGACTCGAATTCCTGATAGTAGAATTCGAAAGAACTCTTTTGTTGTTGTTTCTAAGAATTTGGTTTTCTCTGAAAAAATCATACCTAAAGTGAAGAGAATTATGCCAAGAATAGGAATATACACATAATGTAACCAATTTGTTGAGTGAATTGGAACAGGTACTTCCCACAACGGATTGTTGAGGGTAATATCTGGCATTAGGATCATTTGAACAGTTAAAAAAGCCATAATGAGGTTTAAAACAAAAAAAAGATAATTGCTTCTATTAATTGATTGTTTTCTAATGATTAATCCTATCGCTAATAACCCAATTACGAGATATGGTTGCCAAAATTGCCACCCCCAAAAAACTTTAGCCATGCTACCATTGACAAACTCTTCGTATTCAACAAAGTATAAGGGTAGAAGAGGTGTAACAAGTATGAAAATAATGCCTGATCCCACAGCTAAAAAAGGCCAGTTAGATTCGGTTGGTTTTTTGCTTATCATTTCAAAAGCCACTGTATAATACTCCTCTTAAACTACTGTGTGGAAAAAAATTGTCGTCCAATTTATTTGAAGGTGAATTAACACGATTTTTAGGTTTAAAGGTAGCTAAAACGCTTCAGAGTGAACTCACTTTTTTTATTCACAAGAGGTTCTGCGGTTCCTATAACATCGTATAAATTTGATGATGTTATTCATAATTGGAGATTCTGGGAGTTCTGTTTATATTACCTGTCTTTACATTTCTCTTAATTAGAAAACAAAGAATTAAGACTGTTGGAATTAGAAAAATCAACACTTAGATAAATATTACCATGAGTCTAATTATCAGCAGCTTTCGATTATGAGTTAGAATTGGATTTCCTTAGTTGGTTTCAATCTAGCTTGAGATTTAGCAATGTGATTTTGTAAAATGTAACTCTAAAATTACCGCAGTCAAAATTATAACCTATATTGAACTTACCCGTTCCACTAATTCAGGATTAAAGAGAAAATGATTTGCAGAATAAGGATCAACATCTAAGCGTTTCCAGAGTTTCTGAGTACGATCCATCCAATTATAATTCAATAGATAAAACAATTCCTCTTGAATCTCATTAACCTGTTGATTTAAAGGTTTGACATGGAAGATAAACGGTTGATAAGTCTTTAATAAGTAGACTTGACGTTCTTGTTCAGAGTTTTTTTGAATACACTCTTCTAAGCACGTCCGTAAATGTTTCACATGAATACGATGAGCTTCTTCTAGTGGAAGCCAACGGTTATCATAATGAATGGCAGTAGCAAAAAGTTTCTCGTAAACAAATGTTGAGCGGATCTTTGATAATGTTTTGTAATATGGGACGTAATAAGGAAAGTGATTGTCATCGAGACTGACCTCAAAGTCTGTTTTTCGAAGTTTATTGGTAATAATACCTTCCAGGACAACAAAGCGGGAGAGAATACGCGCTACTTCCTCTAAATCCAGATGACCTGATCTTCCTGGTTTATCGTGTGCTTGATGGCTGAAAATAGGTCGTGTGTTGAACCCAAATCCAATTCGTGCATTTTTCAATCTTAACTGATAGCGCATCGAACGATGAATAGAGTTCAATATAGAATCCAAGGGTGAATATCCTCCATAAAAGTCCCGATCCACTTTGTACCTTTTCTCTATACGGCGTGTTACCGTTCGTCCTTCGCGAGGTTTTTGTTGTTGACGAATGTTGTCCAATAATCCACCTGATTTTTGATAAGGAAGAGAAACGATTAACTCCCGAAGCCCTTCTGCAAAGGGTCTGAAAATCCAAGCTTCTAAACGACATTGCTGACGAATTGATGTATGGTATTCGGCCTGAAAAGGTTTGTAATGTTGATACAAGCGATTGGGACTCCTCATCAACATATCCTTGACTTGAGCTACTAGTTGATCTCCTAGGTCATGTTGATCCATATCATAAGCGAAACCGAATAATTGAGCACTAGCTCTTAATACCGAAACCACTAATCCTAATAAATGGATTTCACTTAGGGTTTTCTGAACGCCGTCTAACGTCAATGCTTCATCAATTGTTTCAATGGGATCTGTGGTAATCCCACGAGTCGAGGTATAGATACTAGACACCCCATATTGTCTAAGTTCTTGGTTCAATCGGGGTTTTCCGACATTAAAAACAGACAAAATCTCATTTAAAGGATATTTTTTACTTATTTCGTGTTTCTTCCTATGTGTCCGCTTACGTATTACTTGTAGAACGGGAATATTGTTGTTATGCTGCTTGATATGAACAATCTCCCTTCTGGATAAGGTAAGTCGCTTAGTTCGATGGTTAATCAAAATGTGTGGATGTTTTTGCTTGAATTCCAGTAAGCCTTCATTTGTATGGGGAGTATCAATAAGTGTAACACCACTAGGTTTAACATACCTTACCTTCCCCATCTTATCTTTTATTTCTAGCTTATCTAGATCTTGTGAATACCCTATTTTATCTGAGGCCTTTATCTGCAAGCAGTAGGGAGAAGTTAACAGCTGCAGGAATTCCTCACTATTCATCTCTAGAAAGCGATGTGTAGGTGGTATTTCTAATGGTTCTTCTTTTAGAATGATCTTGACGTCATCATTTGGATATAAGAGTGCAGTTTCTTGGAATTTTTTGTACTGGGAGGTCAGTTGGTAAGTGAACCCTTCAAATTCCTGAGAATGATTGTTTCGAAGAAGCTGATATTCTGTTCCGCATTGACACTCAATAGACTGTTGACCTTTCACGCGGGTTAGCTTCTGATAACAATGGTAGCAATATTTAGGAAAATTTTCCCCTGAACCTTTTACAACTGGTTCTTTTGGTCTCCAAATCGGACAACCAACCATGCTGGAAAACACTGGGTTATGATGAATGTCTGTTCGATTAGCACACGGCTCTGGAAGTGTGTCCTCGCCTTCAAAAAGGGATAAAAAGGTACAATGACGTTTCCGCTTAGTGTTGAAGTAGAGGCATTCTTTACAGGTATGGTGTAGGTATTCAAAACTCCAGGGAAAATTCATGTTACTTTTCCAATTCCGAGTTGCTATTGAGCGAAAGATTATTACCTGCGATCCACGATTGTTTGTTAACTGGATGTAATGGATCTTTAACAGTCGTCGAAGCTGTCTAACAACACAGGGGACAGCTTGCTCATAACGAGGGATGTTGGGTTGGTGGACAAAGTATTTATCACTGGAAGAATAGTTTTCATCAAAAATTCGTGTGATTGCTCTGACATAACTAGCCTCACTCACATGATCCTTGTGTTGGGCAGTTAAACGGGCATGTGGACGGATTAAAAAATACGACTTGGGAGGGATGGGTGTATTTTCACGCTTAAATAGTTTCATCCAATTGAGAATATCATGCAGTGCCCACACCAATGCTTTCGATGGTTCACTCGATCGATATTCGATCTTCTCGCATAAAAGTTTTTTTAATGAGTATTTACTATATTTTTCAACCTTAAATTGTATTTTGGTTGTTTCAGAGAGTCTCAAATCACAAATCATATCATTAATATTATCCTCAATCTCCAGTGGAATTACTAGAAAATTACTCATTCTGTAAATGATTCGTCGGAATTCTATCCATTCAAGGTCATTAAAATCATCTTCTGGTTTTTTAAAATAATACCACGCAGCACAGGTGTAATAGAATTGAAGAAAGAGGGATGGAGGCATCCTTTTCGATAGTGCTTGTTTAAATAGGCTAGGTACTTGCTTTTTTGAGAATTTAACGAAAGAAGTAATTGAGAACTGTCGGTTTAAGAAAAAATATCCTAATGCTGATGTCTGATAATGCACACGATCCAATAAACCAATGGCACGAAGCTCTTTGACCTCATCAGCCAATGACTGGTTCGAATCTAAATCGTGTTGAACCTGTAACCATGAAGCACGAATTTTCTGATAGAATTCTCTTTTTGTTAACCTTTTATGAGATGTTACGAGGATTGTTTGATATAATAGTTCAGATTCACAGACAGAAGCGCCTTTGTGTGCGAGACTTACAGGAACAGGTGGATTAATCATTAACCATTTCATAACATCTGAAGTAACGGACAGTGGATGAAAAAATGTGGTTTGGAGGGAAGGTAAGTGAAACTTTAACGCTTTCAGTGTTTCTACAATAGTTATTACTGATGGCCCTGATAACCATTCAGTGATTTCGTCCCCTAAATCTATAATCAGGTGATCAAACTGGTTGATTACTGTAAGGGGCATTGTTTTTAGTTGTGCTAATGATCTGAATTGTGGAGTAACCACAGATTCATATTCAGGAAAACCCATGTCTTTTTGGAATCGCTCCCATGATTGTTGAGTGAAGCTGTTAGTAATGATCAGAAACTTCATTTTAGGGTATTGTGAGTATTTATCACTAAGGAAAAGAGCGTAGGCAAATTGACGATATTTTTCCCAGTTTTTTTTCCCGAAAATTTCCTTTTTAACTTGCTGGATAGTTCTTCGTCTTTGTTCAACGGAATTATCAGAGGCAAAGGCTGATAGATTAGGTAAACTATTTCGAACACGTATCATTGCTTTGTGAAACGTTGCTGGAATAGAAGGATCGCTTTTCCAGTCAGATAATACTTCTATTAATGAAGCAAACGTCCAATTATCATAGTTGGGAGTTTTAATACTGATTTCTGTTTTCATCACAATTTTTTTTCCCAAGCTCCGAGCGAAATATTGGTAAAAAGGTGTGTTAAGATTATGCTGCGTTATGCCTAAATAAGCACACCATCTTGATAATTTGGATAAAAAAGAGGTATTTACTTGGAAAAATTGTGAGGAATCATAACAAACCTGATCAATATTCAGTAAGACAATACAGGTAGGGATTTCATCTAATACATGATGAGGAACATGATGAAGGAATTGGTCAAACGTCAATCCAATTAATTGGATAATACGATCTTGATTCTCTATAAAATTATATAAAATTGGAGGTGATTGAATTGACGAGGCATAAATCAAGTGTTGTTTAAAGGAAGAAAATAATAAAGGAAAAATAAACCTTCTTTTCTTTTCTTCGTCTTCATCAGTGGGATCTTCCTGGAAAAAAGGAAGAATAACCTGTAAATCGTCTGGTAAGTAGATAAAAACAAACCGTTCGTAAAATGATAGGTGGTCATGAAGAAAGTCTTCTACTTGACCAAAAAGACGTGATGACTCAGATTCAACTCGGATTTCGAATTTATCAAGCAATTGATGCACTACATATTTATCACAGGCAGGAGTACAATTGACTGGAATACAAACACCACTATCCGATTTGAAGAAATTAATAATTTAATTCTACGTGAGTATTAGCTTTAAAAACTATTTAAATCATAATATTTCTTGTAAATCATGAGTTTATCTTATTAAGGAGTTGATACTTATAATGCCAAATTCTATTAAAAATTTTCCTTCCTCTTCTTTTCGAGTGACTCCTCAGGAGCTTGATCTTAAACAAAATTTGACAACGGAAGGAATTCCTTTTGTCTTTCAAAAGGAATTTACCTTTTCTGATCGGTCATACATTGTAGATTTCTTTCTTGTCCACCAAATCTTGCTCGAATGTAGTTATACACGATCTTTCAAATATGACGTTGCCTTACGTCACAAGGCTATCTCGTTAGAAGCAAAAACTGCCTTTATCAAACAATATTATCCTTATCCTATGTGGGTCTTATTTGAATCCGAAAGGCCTATTGGAACACAGTTCTATCATACATTACAGAAATTTACGCCTTCTATCGATGAAATCTTTACCTCAAGAATTGAACTTCTTGAATATTTACAGGCTTATTTTGGAATTCTCAATCATTCTTCGAGTCAAAATCCTTTCTCACCGACTTTTTTGTTATTAGATTCTAATAAAGAACCTCTTTCTGATAATTATCGTGCTATATCTTCTCATGGTTCTTCAGACCAATATTCTTGTCCTTATAATAGTTCCAAGAATAAGCATTTCAAACAATCAAATCAACAATACCATAATTCGCCTTCCTTTGAGCGCAACCACCAATTTAATAATTATTCACAAATATTGAAAAAAAGATCGAGCGAGAAATCTGAGGTATTCCAGCCATGAGTAATGAAATAAGAACAAACTTTGATTTCTATGAATTTTCGATACCACTGGTTCCATGGACAAAAGGAACAGACCTACTGAGTAATATTTTAAAGCAGGCTGAATCACAGGCTACAACCCTTCATCAACTACACCAATGGAAGCTAAAACATTTACTGTTGTCCAAACCAACATTAAGTACATCCCAAACGTTTGTCTTTTGGGTGCATTCCTCCATTCTTGACTCTACCCAATGTTTAGCTGGAGTGCGAGGAGGACTCCCAGTAAGCCAAATTGGTGTAAGACCACCTGATTCCTCTACTTACAAAGGTAAAAAACAAAATCCTCGTCCTCGTCGTGTCTTATTGGACATTGGTTGTGATGACCCTACTCTAATCAAGTCATTAAAGCAGCTTGGGTTAGAGGTTGAGCTGGTTTGGCGCCATGCCAGTGATCTCTTGAATTATGAAATAATCGAAATTTGTACTTCTCAATATATTGACATACTAGTCTCCACTAATGGGCGGTTACTAACTCCTCCTGAAGAATGGCTTACTTATCTTATGCCTCAGAGGACCAGGCTCTTTTTTCCACCGCCTAAACTACTGAAGTCTCCCGAAGGATTAGCTCAAGCCATTCATAATAGAGCACACACCAGACAAACGCGCAAACAAGCAAATTCAACCCAGTCACAACATGAATCACAAAAAATCATAACGAGGAATCCCTCAGATGAAATTCAAACGGAGTGAAAAATGACCAATGATAATTACTCGCACTGAGCAAATCTGGATAAAACCACAACAAAAAATCTCATGGTTATGTCATCTGTCAAAGAACCTCTATAATGAGGGCAATTATCAAATCCGTCAGGAGTTCTTTAAAACCAAAAAATGGATTAGATATAATTCCTTGTACCATGAAATGAAAACCTCCAGTAACTATAAACAACTTCCCGCCAAATCTGCCCAACAGACGTTGAAAATCCTTGATAGAAATTGGAGAAGTTTTTTTAGCTCTATTCAAGAGTGGGAAAAGGATAAATCAAAATTCAAGGCTGAACCAGGAATACCTAAATACAAACCGAAGAACGGAGAGTCCTTACTGGTTTTTACAAACCAACAGATAAGAATAAAAGATAATTACGTTAAATTTCCTAGAAAAGTAGGTTTGAAACTAAGAACCAGACTACCTGACATAACAAACATTAGAGAAGCACGAATTATTCCGAAAGGGATAGGTTATGTGGTAGAAATTGTCTACCAAAAAAATATTAGTCCTGATCCTTTGAACAAAGATAATATCATTGCCATTGATTTAGGGGTACGCAACCTCATAACTACTGTTAGTAATAATGATTTAAAACCGTTTGTTATTAAAGGTGGGGTTGTTAAATCTATTAATCAATTTTATAACAAAGAAAAAGCTAGAATTCAATCGGTTTATGACCGTCAAGGGATAAAAACAGGCAAAAAACTGCGACAATTGACTGATAAGCGCAATAAGAAAATTAAAGACTATTTTCACAAAACTAGTAAGAAAATCATAGATTATTGTGTATTAAATGACATTGGAACAGTTGTTATTGGTTATAATCCCAGTTGGAAACAAGGTGTTAACCTTGGGAAAAGGAATAACCAGAATTTTGTCACCATTCCTTTTTACAAGTTAATTCAACAATTAGACTATAAAGCTGAAGAAAAGGGAATAACGATCATTAAACAAGAAGAAAGCCATTCTAGTAAGTGCTCTTTCTTGGATAATGAACTCATAAAACACCACAAAAAATATCAAGGAAAAAGGATTAGTAGAGGACTATTTAAATCTAAGAAAGGCATTATTATTAATGCTGATGTGAATGGTGGCTATAATATCCTTAAGAAAGCATTCCTGGACGTTATTACTGCTGACAGGATAGAGGATGTAGGGTTACATCCAACACGATGGAAGCTAGCATTGATAACAAGCTAGTTGATGATCTCATGTGAATAAAATTGACTATATTTTAGCAATTTTAAAAACCTCTTTTTGTTTCTCTATCTTATATAAAACATAAGAACGATAAGGACTAAAAACCCCTATGAATCCCTTGCTAATTGGTTTGATCCGACAAACAAGGAAAATTTCAAGTTAATTAATTTACAATACTGGATATACTATAATTGGTGAATAAATCATGGTTTCCGCACAGACAGTTCCTAGTAAGAATTTGATAGACGTAATTTCTGAGGAATTAAAATCGAATGAAAGTGTTTTTCAACCACCAACTTGGGCAGATTATGTCAAATTAGGGGTTTCTCGAGAAAATGCACCTGAAGAGAAAAAAGATTGGTGGTATACACGTGTAGCTTCAATTTTGAGAAAAATATACCTGAATGGGCCAATAGGAGTAGTTCATCTTAAAAAGTCATACGGAGGAAGAAAGAATCGTGGTAATAAACCTGAAAGATTCCAACCAGGTTCAGGAGCTATTGTGAGGTTAGCCATTCATCAATTAGAAAAAGCTGGTTATGTAGCAGCAAAAAATAATAGTGGTAGGGTAGTTACACCAGTAGGACGCAGTTTTGTTGATAAGATGGCAATGAAAGCTAAAGAGGATATACCAGAGCTAGCAAAATATTAAAAAATCATCATTAAATCAAAGTAAATAATGTTTCAGAAGTAAAAAGCTTCGTATTTATTGATATAAAGGTGTTTGTATTTACAATAGTATCTTGAGAAAAGATGCGAGATTTTATAAATTCAATTCCAAAAAAAAAAAAGTACAGGAGTTCAGACTAATGGCTGAAGAAGATCGTGATTTAGAAGAGCTTCGAGAAAAACGCGTTTCTCAGCTCCAAAAGGATCAGATAGATCGACAACAAAGGGAAGAACAACAACGTCAAATCGAACATCAGCGTCAAATGGTTCTAAAAGGAATTTTGACCGATGAAGCACGAGAACGTCTTGGTCGGATAAAATTAGCAAAGCCAGAATATGCAAATAGTCTTGAGAACCAGCTAATTCAACTTGCAGCGTCCCGTCGTCTATCAGGAAAGATCAATGACGAACAGTTGAAGCAATTACTGCAACAGATGACCAAATCAAAAAGAGAGAGTAAAATTACATTTAAAAGACGTTAATGGGTTTTCACATGAGTGACATTTCAAATTTTTCTTGGACTCGCCTCGAGGGCATTGGATTAATTTTAACAGCTATAGGCATTGCACTCCTGTCGCATTTCCCCCCCACCTACTTTGCTTTCATGCTATTAAATTTTGATTTTGACATTCATTTCTTAGCAATGATTGGTACAATCATAGGATCAACTATTATTATTGTAAGTATTGCGTGTTCTTTAACTGAAGATTGGGATAAATCTCGTCTTCCCTCTTTAAGATCCACAGTCAATGCATCATTAATCGTAACAGTGATTTTTTTATTCGGTTTTTTTAGCTTTTTTATCTTACAACCTAACTTTCCCCTAGAGATCCGAAATCTGGATTCAAATCAACGATATCTATCAGCTTATGCAACTGGGTTAACATTGGTAAGTATAATTACAATTGCTTTCTACAAACTCAGATCCTATTTCAGCTGATTTAATGATAACTCAACGCCAGATTTTTAAAATCCAGAGATTTTATCGAATAATACGAGCAAATACTATAATATAAATAATGAAAGAGTTCTAAAGTGAATTCAAAATATTACTTCTCGTCCTGGTGAAAGAATTGACGAAATTCTTGAAGAAAGAGAGTCTAAATTCTGATTTCTGTCCTACAATATTCTACTATTCTGAGTTAGGGTCAACAAATACTATTGCTAAAGAACTAATTGTTGATCAACAGGATTTAGGTTTTGCAGTTATCTCAGAAATACAAACAGGGGGTTATGGTCAAAGGGAGAGTTATTGGGAGTCTCCTAGGGGAGGTTTATGGTGTTCCCTTTGTATAAAACCTAAATTCGAGATTTACAAGATGGGATTAATTCCTATCTTAACTGCTCTTAGTATAGCGAAAGCTTTAGCAGTATTTGAAATTAAAACCAAACTTAAATGGCCAAATGATCTTCTCCATTCTTCAGACAACAAGAAAATTGGAGGAATTCTCGTTGAAGGTAAAATATCTCAACATTCTATAGAGTATATAATAATAGGTATTGGTTTGAACATAAATAATACCTTTGGTCAATATTCACAGGCATTGAGAGATAAAATCATGACAACCTATGAAATATTGAATGAAAATATTCCTCTAAAAGAAATACTTACTATGATAATTAAGAACATAGAAAATGAATTGAAAAGAACCAAGGACAACCAAGAAATGAAAATTCTATCTGAATGGAAAAAATGGGATAATATTCTTGGATTAGATGTTAGGATAATTTCAAATAATATAGAGTATCAAGGTATCGCAAAAGATATTTCTAGGAACGGACAACTGTTACTAGAACTGAAAGATGGTCGAACAATAAAATTTTCGTCAGGTCACTTAATCTTATCACATTAGGCGGAATTTAATATATATAATATTAAAACAGGAAAAAATACTGTATTAAGAGGGTTAATAGCAGAAGAGTTTGCATATTATACTCTAACACAGCAACATCCAATATTTGTTATCAGACCAGAGAAAGTACTTGAATTTTTAGCTGAACAATCAATAGAGGGGGCCCATGTTCAGTTTTTAAGACAGTATGCGCAAACTATGGATTTCTTTGGGTTGGGTCCGGTACTCGAAACTAATGAGTTACCCTCTATACCTATAAGTAAGATGATTCAAGATTTTTTCTACAAACAAGATGGATTGACTAAGTATTTAGTTCAACCTTTGCAAGAAGTACCAACTAGGGGGTATATAATTGAAGTTAAGTCCAGATCAACTAAGAATTATTGGAATCCATTCTATTATTCCTTTTCTGAGAACCAAGAGAAAATGTTTTCCCAATCTAAGCGATTTAATTTTGAAATAGTTTTATGTGGAGTGACCTTTGCTCAAGATTGGGAAATCGCTGTAGTTTTTACGAATTTAGAGGGAAAAGTACTCCCTCAAGGATATTTTATGCAAGATCAATATAAACAGGTTCAGAATTCGTTAAAACTTTAGGTTGACCATTCTTTGTAATTAAAACATCATTTTCAAGACGAAAACCCCCGACATCCTTTTCATAAATCCCGGGTTCTATTGTCACGATCATTCCCTCTGCTATTTTAGTCGGGATCCAGGTTTTTCGAAGAGAATCATGTGTTGGTTCGAGACCCAGCATTGGAGAATCATGTACAGTTAATCCTATTCCATGCCCCAGAGAATGAGGCATATGAAAACCTTGATCCTCTATGATGTTTACAGCTACTTTTGCTACTTCATGAAGATATTCAGAATCTGAAATAGCATCAATGGCTTCATTATGCGCTTGTTGAACTGTTTCAACTATTGTTTTCATTTTCTTATTCATGTCTCCCATTATAAAAGGAAGAGTTACATCTGAAGTTAAATCTGTTCCTTTAACTCCGAAATCTATCAGTGCTAAACCATGTTGGTACATAGATTGCCCTGGATCAGCTCTGGGATAAGTGTGAATTTGCCATGATCGTGCACTACTTGCTACTAATGTTTCGAATCCTACACCAAATGCTCCAAGCTCTCGCATTCGACTTTCAACAAATACTGCAAGATCCATTTCAGTTTCAATCTTATTCTTACTACTTAAGACCTCTTTGATCTCCTCTACAATCTGATTACTAATTTTTACTGATTTATTCATTTCAGTAATTTCTTTTTCAGACTTAGTTGCCCGTAAATTATCAAGTAAGGAATCTATTGATGCAGGATCAAACATTATCTCACAATTGGGTACAGATTCCACTAAAGATCTCACATTACTGTACGGAATCGATCTTGTAACCCCAATCTTAGCATTTGAGGAGGAACTTTCTTTGAAAACATCAACTGTTGCTGGAACAAGTCCACCATGTTCTTCAATATTGATTATACGATCTGCTTCCGAATAAATCATTGATAACTGATAATCCCATGGAATAAGAGTAGAAGATCTGTTCTCAACATCAAAGAATACAGTTGCGTCTTCGGGATGTCCTGTTAAATACTTTAGATTGACATTCCTACTCGCTTCCGAGTCTGTTATATACAGAAAATCTATTCCAAGAGTTTCTAGAGAGTCATATAAGATTTTGAGCTTATCTTTTGTAATATATCTTACCATCTAATTTCACACTTCGTATAGTAATCCGAATCAATGTTAAAATGTCATAACTTTCGAAGAAAATATTCTTCTGTGAGTTTAGAATCTATAATTCACGAATAATGACGTGTACTCGTCTCTTTGTTCCTTCCTTAATAATCGTATGATAATGAAAGAAGATGAATAAGGTAATCTAGAAGAAAAGAATCTAGATGAATATTGCCTAAAGTTAGTCTATATTAATTTTTACCCATTTTTTGTCAGTGGAACCACGTTTTTCGGTCGGTTTTCTTGGTTTTGACTTTAAACCACGAGATTGTTGTCCTGAAATATTTTTTTCGGTCATCTTGGTAATTTTTGATGTAATCAGCTGTAATTCGGATTTATTTGGACGGTAGGTTTTAAGCAATTTCTGAAATTCTAAAAGAAGGGAATTAACCTTATTCTTATCAACTGACATCCTAATCTGGGTCACTGAAGCCATTTTAATAAATCTATGGGATTAGAGATCGTCATTTTGACTATACTTTGTTCATTATTTGTACATATTGAGAGAATGAGAAGCAGTATTTTGCTTATTTCTCATTCAAGCGTCGTTTTGAATTTCTACAATTCCACAAGAACAGCTGATATTAATTCTAAGAAAAATAAAATCCTTCTATTGTAATTTAATGATATTTAAAGTCTATTGGTCTGATTTTCACTGAATTAACTTGTCAAATCCCGTTTTCTTAATGAAATTATGGAATTTAAATTCTGTCGAGAATGACTTTCTCAATTTTTGTTAAAAAGATTCGGCTCTTTAGATAAATAAGCTTTAAAATCTGCATTCATTAATACTGATATTACAACTAGTGATCCTCTTTTTAGAACACCGATTAGAGTTATAGCATTGTCGCCTTGAAAGGAAAGAACTATCGATGAACAGAGCATACATTGAATCATTCGCTCACTATGAAGCCCCAAATGTGATAACTTCAGATTGGATCGAAGAACAACTTGCAGAAACTTTAGAGCGCCTCGAAATTCGACCTGGCGTTCTTGAAAAACTAACAGGTATAAAAGAAAGACGATTTTGGGAGCAGGGAACGAATTATTATGATACAGCGACCGAAGCTGCAAAAAAAGTAATAGAAAAATCAGGAATTGATCCTCAAGATATTGAATGTCTAATTAATACCTCTATTTGTAGAGATTATATTGAACCTTCACAAGCATGCCTAGTTCATGGAAATCTGGAATTATCTCCTCATTGTTTAACTTTTGACATGTCAAACGCATGTTTAGGGTTTGTGAACGGAATAGACTTAGTTAATACGATGATAAATGCGGGAAAAATTCAGAAGTATGCTTTACTTGTCACGAGTGAAGGTTCAATAAGAGCAATGGAGAACACAATAAAGATGTTACAATCTTCTGATTGTACAATGCAGACCTATAAAGATAATTTCGCTACAATGACAATTGGATCAGGAGCCGTAGCTATGTTAATCGCCAACGAAAATATAGCTGAATCACAACATGTGATTAACAATTCTGTAAACGTAACCAATACAAGCAATGGTAACAATAAGCTTTGTCTTGCTACTCCTGATCATTCTCAGATGTATGCTAACGCTCAAGGTCTTGTGATCGAAGGAATTAAATTAGCTGTTGAAACCTGGGAAAAAGCCAGCCAAGTTATGGACAATTGGGACGATGAAACGATTAGCATTTACATTCCCCATCAAACAAGTACACGTCAATTAGAGGCGTTCAGCAGCAGTTGTGGTTTAACACATGACAAATTTCATGTTATTCTTGAGAAATATGGAAATATGGCATCAGCAGCATTACCTATGACACTCGTTGACGCTGCTGAGAGTGAAAAGATTAACTCAGGGGATCACGTTGCTATAATGGGGATTGGAAGCGGATTAAACTGTTTAATGATGAGTGTAACATGGTAGATAGCTATTTTAATAACTTTAATGGTAAAAAAGTCGATATTACGCCTTTTAAAGAGCTTTATCCATTCAAGTCTAATTGGATAACTATTAATGGATTAAATTACCATTACTTAGATGAAGGCCCTCGTACAGCCCCAACGCTAATCATGGTTCATGGTAATCCTACTTGGTCATTCTACTACAGAAAATTGATTTCTGCATTTTCTGATGAATATCGAGTTATAGTTCCTGATCATATTGGATGTGGACTTTCTGATAAACCACAAAAATATGGGTATACAGTTGATCAACATATTGAAAATTTAGAAGGGTTACTCGATTATTTAAATATTAAAGATCCAGTAACAATGGTTATGCATGATTGGGGAGGTGGGATTGGTATGGGTTATGCTACTCGTCATCCTAGAAAAGTTTCAAAGTTTATAATTTTTAATACGGCAGCATTTATGCTTTCCTCAATTCCTAAAGCAATTAGAATTTGTCGATCTAATAGATTTGGAGGTTTCCTTGTTCGACGCTTAAATGTTTTCTTATGGGGTGCAATGAGGCTCGGTACATCTCGTAGAAAACAATTTACCAAAGCTGTTAGAGCAGGTTACTTAGCTCCATACAATAATTGGAAAAATCGAATTGCGATTCATAGATTTGTTCAAGAAATTCCCTTAGAAAAACTCCATCCTACTAGAGAAGTAATAGATAACGTAGAATCTGGATTGACCCAGTTTAAAGAACATCCAATGATAATTATTTGGGGTGCTAATGACTTTACCTTTTCAGAAAAAGATGTTCTGCCTGAATGGAAAAAACGTTTTCCAGATGCAGAAATCAACATTATTGCAGATGCGGGGCATTTCATCGTAGAGGATGCATATGAAGAAATCATCCCTCTTATGGGAGAGTTCTTGAAAAATTACGATTAATTTGGAATTTAATATCCTGATCATGTGTGCTTCTGATTTATACATAAAAATCCACAGGAACTGAAAGTAGGAGAATTCTTTGGAAACCTATAATATTACTGAAATGTTTTCTGAAAACGCAGATAAGTCTCCTGATCGGATAGCCATTGTTGTTCCAATCGGTCGAGATCGTCAGGGGAGATCAATAGCAAAACAGTTGACTTTCAGAGAATTAGACAGACTTACAAATAGATATTCGAACGGTTTCGTCAAATATGGATTTCAGAAGGGAGACAGAATCCTATTGATGGCTAATCCTGGTATAGACTTAATTGCAATCGTATTAGCTTTGCTTAAAATTGGATCAGTCCCAGTTATTATTGATCCTGGAATGGGGTTGAAATCTTTCTCTCAATGTGTCACAGAAACTGAACCAGTAGGTTTCATCGGAATACCTAAATCTCATATTTTAAGATTTCTCTTCCGTAAGTCTTTTAAAACGATCAAACTTGTATTGACAATAGGAAAATCTCCTATATGGAGAAAAAATAGTATAGATAGCGTTTGTAATGAGGATATTGAAAAATTTCCAATTAAAAAGACTAAAGCTGATGAAGAAGCTGTGATTGCTTTTACTTCTGGGGGAACTGGGATTCCTAAAGGAGTTCTTTTTACTCATGGAATGGTAAAGGCAACAGTTAAATCTCTAAAAGATGATTTGAAAATAAAGGAAGGAGACATTCATTTAGCAGCTTTTTATGCTTTTGCATTATTTATGCCTTCTCTTGGTGCAACAATTATTATTCCCGATATGGATCCTAAAAAAACCTCGGAGATTAATCCAGCTTATTTAGTCGAATCTATTCACAATTTTGATGTTTCTAACACAATGGGGTCACCCATCATTTGGAAGAAATTATCCGAATATTGTCTAGAAAACAATATCAATCTACCCTCTCTAAAAAATGTTTTTATGTTTGGTGCAGCTGTTCCCCCGCAAGTAATAAAAGATATGATTTCAGTTATGGAAGGAGGAGAAGTTTTCACTCCATATGGAGCAACAGAAGCCCTTCCAATTACAAACCAAAATGGCCACGAAATTGTAACAGAGCATGACGAAATTTTCGATGAAGGAAAAGGTGTTTGCGTAGGTAGGCCAATAGCTGATGCTATTGTGAAAATTATTGCTATCACAGATGATCCGATTCCTTTATGGAAAGAAAATTTGGTGCTTAAACAAGGGTTAATTGGAGAGATTGCTGCTAGAGGACCAACGGTTACACAAGTCTATATTAATCGTCCTTTAAAGACTGCAGAAGCTAAAATTTACTCGGAAGAAGGAGTTTGGCATCGGATGGGAGATCTTGGTTACTTTGATGAGAAGGGAAGATTGTGGTTCTGTGGTAGGAAGGCTCATAGAGTTATGTCAAAAGATGGGTTGTTAACACCAGTTCAATGTGAATCTATTTACAATCAACATCCCAAAGTTAAACGATCGGCATTAGTAGGCCTAGGAGAATATGAAAATCAAATTCCAGTTATAATTATTGAGCCTGAACCAGATATCAAACCATTATCACAAAAAGACAACAAGGCATTTGTTCAAGAACTCTACAATCTTGGCAAGAAATCAAAACGTACACAGAGTATTAAAAATATTCTAATTTACAATAAAGAGTTTCCTGTTGATGTAAGACATAATACTAAAATTCAGCGTCATAAATTAGTAGTTTGGGCAAGGAAGAATATATGAAAGCATTAGTTACTGGTGGAGGAGGATTTTTGGGGAGACACATCGTCCAACAACTACTTGAAAGAGGAGATTCTGTTGTTGCTTTCTCAAGACATGAATATACTGAACTTGTAAATATGGGAGCCAAATCTATAAAAGGTAATATTCAGGATTACGAAACTCTCAGTAAAGCGTGTATGAATGTCGACGTTGTATTTCATGTAGCAGCATTAGCAGGAATGTGGGGACCTTGGAAAGACTTCTATACTACAAACGTCTTAGGAACGGAAAACGTAATCAAAGTTTGTATTGATAAAAAGGTAAGAAAGTTAATCTATACTAGCTCTCCGAGTGTAATATTCTCCAATAAAGACCAAGAATTTATTAATGAATCAGTCCCTTATCCGAAGAAATACGAAAGTTTCTATGCAAAAAGTAAGGCAATGGGAGAGAAATTGGTTATTGAAGCAAATAGTGAAACTCTCCTCACATGTTCCCTGCGACCACATTTAATTTTTGGCCCTAGAGATCCCCATTTACTTGTTACAATTGTGAAACGAGCCCAAGAAGGAAAATTACCTCAAGTTGGGAATGGAAAGAACAAGGTTGATTTTTCCTATGTCGTTGATGCCGCCAGAGCTCACTTACTTGCAGCTGATTCTCTAATACTTTGTTCAAAATTAGCAGGGTCAGTTTATTTTATAAGCCAAGATGAACCTGTTGAGTTATGGCCTTGGTTAAACAATATTTTCTCCAAATTGAACATACCTCCAGTTAGAAAAAGATATTCATTACGAATGGCTCGTAGCCTAGGTACAATTCTGGAAATATTTCACCGATTGTTTCCCTTCCTTGGTGAACCTCGGATTACTAGATTTTTGGCAAGCGAACTCGCATTGAGCCATTATTATGATATTTCAAGAGCAAAAAATGACTTTGGATATCACACATTATTCGATATGGAAACTGCTGTTTCCAATACTTTGGAATATTTGCGAAAGTCCTTGGAATAGATAATTGTTAATTTCAAGAACTATTAAAGCCAGTCCAGTAATTTTTTCGATTATTTACTCCTCTATTTTCCCTACCTCTGGAAAGGTTGGCCAAGATAAATCTCTGAAACCGATGATAATAATTCATTTGGGACAAAAATAATCATATAATAGGGAGTAACAAAGTAACTTACCGGACAAGTGAATAAGAATGCCAAATGGAACCCAAGAAAAAGCCGTTGATCTCTCAGATTTGTCTAATGTCCTAAATTCCAACCTTCATACAGGTTTACACGAAGCTTTACTTACACTAGGTTTGAGTAAATACGAATCTCAGGTTCTAGCATCTTTATATATTTTGAAAGAATCTGAAGTTAAAACCATTGCCTTAATAGCTCAAGTACCAATGGGAAGAATATATGATGCGCTAAATAGCTTAACCCAGAATGGGTTGATTCAAAGGATCAAGATCCGTGGTAAACCTTTACGCTACAGAGCTTATGATTATAAGGTCGCTCTAAAGCGAATATATGATAATGTAAAAGATGATATTGATTTAGCAATTAACCGAGTAATGAAAAGTGTTACTCAGCTCCAAAAAATCAATGTGGAGGCCGAAACAATTGAGGATCCAGTGGAGGTTATATTTGGGGATGGCAATATATCAATGATTCTTACAGATACAATTTTACAAGCGGAAAACAATATAATTCTTACTTTCTCAACGGAATATTTAAAAAAATACAAATCAGCACTCGAGTCAGTTTCTGGATTAGATATAAATAAATTAGCAATCTGTGTTTCAGAAAAAGAGAAGAATGAGGTAAATTCACTAGGGTTTTCACATCTTTTTTTGGATTTGGATTTACATATACCAGCTTTGAAACCTGTATTTTTTGGTGAAAAATCGCGAATCAATGGTGTGATCGTTGATAACAAAATAGTGTTCCTTACTCTTCCCCAAGCTGGCAGCAGACCTTATGGGATCAGAATTTCTCATCCTTCTCTTGTATTAACTTTTACATTTTTAATTCAGAATCTAGTAGCTCAATTATACGCTTAAAATAACAATAGATAATCCAGAAAGGAGTAACAAAGAAACAGGGTTATACTAGACAAATATGGAAAATTCAGGGTATAGAGATCTTCTTATTAAAAAATCTATTTCACGAAGTGATGATCTTAATCTTTAGAGAGGGTTATACTTTTCAAAAAAGTACACTTTTTGTCATTCAATACATAGGTAGAGTTGCTACTGAGGTTTTAATGTAAATTTAAGTAAAATTACATATGATTCTTACCTATCAAATGTTTGAGGTTTGTGGTAAAAGGTAAATGTTCTTCGAAAAACTCCATATTTGAAGATAAAAACACCTTTACTTGTTGAATTCAGTATTTATCAACAAAAGAAACTATCTCAACTAATTACCAAATAGATACTTACAGTAAATAATATTAACTTAACGGAGTAAGAACAAATGCCTAAATTTACAGTCGATGAGGCCCAAAAACTTCTCGTTAATCGAGATTACGTTAGAAACCTCGGAGTTATTGCTCATATCGACCACGGAAAAAGTACATTAACCGATTCACTTCTTGCAGCATGTGGATTACTTGCTGAAAAAGTAGCAGGAGTAGCAAGAGCAACGGACACACGAGAAGATGAGCAGGAACGAGGAATTACGATTAAAACAACAGGAATTTCCCTTGTCCATGATTTTGAGGATAAAACATTTTTAATAAATTTACAGGATACACCTGGCCACGTTGATTTCTCTGGAGAAGTTACATCAGCATTAAGAGTTGTAGATGGGGCTTTGGTTGTTGTTGACGCTGTAGAAGGGGTTATGGTTCAAACCGAAGTGGTGACTCAGCAAGCTCTAGCTGAACGCGTACGTCCAGTCCTTATAATAAATAAAGTCGATCGTCTCATAACTGAGATGCGTATGTCACCAGATAATGCTTATGATCAATTCAAAAAGATAATAAATGATTTTAACTTACTTGTTGAAACTTATGCTCCACCAGAATTTAAGAAAAAATGGCGTGTCGACCCTAGACAAGGAACAGTTGCATTCGGATCTGCAATTCATCGTTTTGGATTAACCATTCCAGCGCTTGCAGAAATTTGGCACACAAAAACTGGCCAGCCAATCGATAAGTTAATTAAAAACTTGTGGATGAAGGATAATTTTGTTAATGGAGTTCTCAAACCTACGTACGAAATCTACGAAAAGGCAGAAGAAAATGACATTGAATCTTTGAAAAATGTTGCGAAATTGCTCAGTTTACGAATAGATGATAGTGTATGGCTTGAACCTCCTAAAAGAATTGCAAAATCTCTTTTGGAGAAATGGTTACCCGTCGAGAAAGCTGTTTTAGATATGGTTGTAAAATTCTGTCCCTCCCCACTTGAAGCTCAAAAATACCGATTCAAAAGCTTTTGGACTGGAGATCCTGAATCTCCTGAAGGAAAAGCTTTAGCTGAATGTGATCCAAATGGTCCTGTTATGATTTCCGTCTCAAAAATGATTCCAGGCCGTGCAAAGCGGATTATTGCTAGGGGTCGTGTTTTTTCTGGTACTGTTAAAGCTGGTCAAAAAATTACGGCTCTTCCTCCAGGATACAAACCAGGAAGCAAGGAAAGAAATTTTGTAACAAATGTTCAGCAAGTATCGATGTTGATGGGTGCCAAAGCAGAGAAAGTTGATTTTATTCCGGCAGGTAATATTGTTGCCTTACAAGGTTTAAGAGGAGCTACCGCTAGCTCCACAATTACCAGTTTAGATGAAACACTTCCATTTAAAGCATTATCATACGCCGTTGAACCAGTAGTAACCATTGCAATTGAAGCAAAATCACCGAGCGAGCTTCCAAAACTAGCTGAAGGTCTTCAATTAATGGAACTAGTTGATCCTTCCTTAAAAACGAAAGTAAATGAAGAAACAGGTGAATTTTTACTTTCAGGAACTGGGGAACTTCATTTAGAGATTGCAGTGAAAGACCTTCAAGATCTACAGAAAATAGAAGTTACTCAAAGTGAACCCATTGTTGTATTCAGAGAATCGGTCTCAGAATTGTCTTCTCAACAGGCACTTGCGAAATCACCGAACAAACATAATCGATTGTGGGTTCGAGCAGAACCAATGGAAGAGAATGTTATTAAGCTCATTAACAATGGTACAATTCATCAGTACACAGATCGTAAGGAAATGGGTCAAATACTTCGCGATCAAGCAGGTTGGGATGCTAAAGTTGGTAGAAAGGTCTTAGGAATGGGTCCAGAAGAAAACGATCCTAACTTCTATATCGATGCAACAAAAGGTGTTCAGTACCTCCGAGAAGTTAAAGATTATATCTTACAAGGTTTCCGTTGGGCTGCAAAGGAAGGTCCACTTTGTGGTGAACCATTCTATGGAATTAAATTCATGTTAGAAGATGTTAAGCTTCATGAGGATCCAGTACACCGTGGTGCTGGACAAACAATGCCAGTATCCCGAAGAGCTTGCTTTGGTGCGGTATTATTAGCAAAACCGATTCTTTTGGAACCTATTTACAAGGTTCAGGTACAAGTTCCAGAGCAATACCTCGGAAATGTCTACAAAGTTATTACTAAAAGAAGGGGAAAAGTGATAGATACAACGAAGCGAGAAGGTACTCCTTTGAATGTTATCATAGCAGAAGTTCCCGTAACAGAATCTTTCGGAATTACTACAGAGCTAAGGTCAGAAACCTCTGGATTCGCTTTTTCTCAGATGTTTTTCTCTCATTGGGATAAAGTACCTGGGAATCCTATGAAACCAGAAGAAGAAGGCGGTTCATTAGCACGACAATATGTTATAGAAACACGAAAACGTAAAGGAATGCATAATCCGCTTCCACCTAAACCAGAGGACTATTACGACAAGCTTTAAGTCTAGGAAAAGTTTGTGTCAACCTTTCCTCTCCCTCTTTTCTTTTAACCTGATTTTTGAATTTCCTGTAATAATTTCCAATAAATTCCTTTTTTCATAAGAGAAAAAGTAGATATTTCAAGAAAATTAAAAAATATACATTATGAAGATGAATAGTTGTACGGATCCGGAGGGATTTGAACCCACGACATTCTGCTCCGAAGGCAGACGCTCTATCCATGCTGAGCCACGGATCCAAGGAGACTACAAACGACTTGCGAGTTTGATACTGGTTTCAAGCTCAGAAACAATAACACTATTTGGATTAATAAAAATTTACTGGAGAAAGATTGCGACGTTAATTTTGATTAATTCTCTTAATATGCAAATTTCGTTTGAGGTTTATCGATCCTTACGTTCTGAGGATGAACGAATTTTAACGTGATGTCTGTGAATCGCACATGAAACACAATAGTATCTAACGTACGGGACACGTGCAATTTGTGTTCCTGATTGACGTAATTCTTTTCCAATGGTAAAATCTACTAAGTTTTTGTAGCTAGTCTTTCTTTTTGCTTTATCTCTTGGTACTAATCGTCCACATGAAGAACATTGAACTTTTCCAAGATTCCCTTTCCCACCTTTACTACGTCCGCCAGATTTTCGTTTTTTACCCATGATCAAACCTTCAGTTTCTAAAATTATTGCTAATACTTATCAGGAATAGGCTAAAACCTTACAATTCATGCATTTAATTGTCGTTTTTAATTCCACCTGTTAAATTGTCAGGTGTTAAGGTCTTCTTTGTCAAAAACAAAGCCAAATTCTCTAAATTTAGATGATATGACTGAGTATGATCAACAAATGATGATATATTAGGATATTGTTCAGATAAATAGTCGTAAACACTCTCTCGAATTTTATTTAACTGCTCAAAGTACTCATCGCTATACTGCTGTATTTTTGTTATGAGTTCATTTGTAAGAACGGTAAAAAAGGGGGCTTCCCCTATCAAAATCATATTCTGATAAATCAATTCATACAATCGATCCTGATCTTTTCCTTTAATTATGAAAAGGAAAAAACCTGGCATAGGTAAAAGTATCAACAATAAAATCGAAGTAAAAGTTCCAAATTGCTGATCAAAAACTATAATGATATTATCAGGAACTATTAAAGCCGTTAATATTAAGTTCAAAGAAGCTACCATAGTAGCTTGAAAAGATCTTTTACCAACCCAATATAGTCTCCCTGAATATCGATAAATAAGGTCTTCACTAGAGAATGTCAATCCTTTCAGACTAAAGGCCATAAACAGTATGATTGTCCATGGAAGTATTACTAATAGTAATAAGTAACTGTTATAAAATCCTAAGAATAATATGATAATAATATCCAGAATAAAAAGGAGAAATAAAGGATGAGGCACGGGGAAAGCGTTCCTTAGAGAATATTGATTTAGCTTAGAAGATCTTTGAGTTCAGAAACCAAGCTAGAGATGTCTTTCTCTTCTTCCTTAAATATCTCTGGGATCTTATGGCTATAGCGACGAAGGACTCGAATCGCTAGTCCAAGAGAATGAGCTTCATTGGAAGCACCTATTAATATAAAGTCTTCTGCAGAGCTTAATACTGTATATCCTTTCTCTCCACGAACAAGGACTTCCCAAAGTTGTCCATGATCCATTCTATCGACAACCATACCACCAGTTGAAAGTACTGCCGCAGATAGTGCAGAGAATAGATCGGGATCAGCATCTTTTTCTGAAAAAAATGCGACACTCATTCCAGTTCGTGTAACTAGAGCTAAAGCTTCTAAGTCCGCATATCGAACTATCTCTTGTAATAGTTTAATTAATTTCTTTTTTTGTTCTACTGTCAGTGCAAAGGCCATTTTTTCACCTTCAGAAAAAGGCTTAACTTAGCGTGCAGGTATAAATCATTTTTATTCCCGCAATAGCTATTTGATTGAGATATTGGTCTCTAAGACAAATATTCTCTAACAGGGTATTATTCCTCGGGTAATAATTTAAACCTTACTAAATTCTAAAAAATCGACATTACAATCCTATAATAACAACCCTTCAACATAGAGTTACCTAATCCTTCAAAACGAACATTGAAAATTGAGAGAAATAATTTTGAAGAAAAATTTTCTCGTTCAATTTGCATTTAGACTTGAAATTTATTAGGAATAAGCAGAAAATGTTAGATGCTAATTCAAAAATATTGATACTTGGATTATATGTCATT
Organism: Candidatus Hodarchaeota archaeon; assembly: GCA_016840305.1. Next base: position 5,902 of record JAEOSP010000644.1, on the reverse strand, counting down.
GATGAAATTATCAAAAAATCAGATATAATTACCACTTCAATAGTGGAAAAAAAAGAAATTTTTTCACTAGGAGGACCACCAACATTCATGGGGTTCGTTGGAAATATACTCGCGCATTTATTTTCTAAAGTTAGTAAACCAACTCTGTATACCTACGTTTGTCCTGAAGTAGAACAATTTTTAGAATCAACAAATGACATATTCAATCTCTCTGGACATTTCATCCAGAATGCTATCTGTCCCAAATTTCGTTTAGATTATTCTCAGACGGAAAAAGAAAGAAAAATTACCTTATTTAATCCACTTGTAGGTTTTGATATAAAGATATTTCCATGGAAACAAGATGAATTTACTACCGCCATAATTAACTCCGTTTACCAAGAGTTTAATAACCTAGATATTTTCTTATTCCTTCGTAAAAAGGGATTCTATGTTGTTCTAGATCCACAAGGTTTCTTTCGAAAAATATCGCCTGAAGGAAAAATCTTATACTCAAATTGGTTTAATCAAGATATTTTGTCACAAATAGATTGCTTAAAACTCTCCGAAAATGAAGCCTTGCTACTTAACTTTGGAAAGTCCTTGCCTGAAACAGTGTTAAATTTACTGGATCTCAATATTTCTTATGTAATTATCACAAAAGGAGAAAAAGGTGCAATATTAGGTTGCAAAGATTCTCGTAATTCACAACATTTGCTTTACTCTATTCCCGCGTATACCGTAGATACGGTCATAGATGAGACAGGTGCAGGAGATGCATTTTTATACAGTTTTATTGTTTTTTTACAGTTATTAGATGATGAATTGGAAGCAATTGCATTCTCTACAAGTATAGCTTCGTTACTAGTAGAATACAGGTTTGACATCAAGAAATTCACACTTGACAATATAGTAATTCGTCAGGAAACTGTTCGGTCCCAGATTAAAGTGCTGGATATAGAGTCCCAAAATAATTTTGAGTGTTAAAACGAGATTTTACTCTAAGATAGTTTTATGTAGAGTATATTATTCCCACGAAGGAAGGCACTTCCATATCGTTTTGTTATTTTCCCATCTTCCATCTCTGAACAGTTCTCAAGAATAAGATTCATATATTGGTCTGTAATTTTCAGCCTACCTGAATAAGATTGGTTGCTTTTGAGTGTTACTGTGATATTTTTACCTACTGATTTTTCTAATGTTTGTAATGGATTGGCCATGCTAATTCTTCCTTGAAAACTGCATATAGTTAAAATAGCGTTATTAGGAATACAATCTTAACAATTCTAAAAATGTTTCTTTAATTTGTATTCTTCATTCCTCTTCTTCCTTATCATAGAAGCTTGAAAATAGTTCATCTGATTGATGCATTGCAATATATTCATCTTTAAAATCAGTTAGTATCCGTTCAAGATTAATACCATCTGGTTCAAGATTCTCAAGTGCTACTTTCCTTTTAATCAATATAGACATTCTCCTCTTCCTCAATTTTTCTCGTAATCGCAATTCTTGCTTTCTTATTTCCTCTTTGACTGAAATATCTGTAAGATATAATTCATCGTACACCCATATCTCGAGGGGTAAATCTTCCCCTTCTGTGTTTCGATTGACATAATCTGCTAATGAAAGTTTAAGAACAGGAATACAATTATTTTCAAATTGCTTTAACGCTTGATCTGAAAAATTAGAACTTCCTTCTGGAACAATAACCCCTCTAATACCATAATCTATTAATTTCAATGCAGTTTGAGCTCCTCCACCGCTAGGATCTAGAACTAAGACAATATCTCCATCATGTAATCCATAATTTCTGTTTGTTTCGCGAATAGATGAATCAGAAAATACATTAATTGGTTTCAATGCAAATTCATGTCCCTGTACCCAAAAATTTTTGATTTCTTTTAATTTTGCTAATTCCAAGGAATTAGATTTATTCAATCTTCGTAATGATTTATTTTCATCCTTAATTCTACCAACTTCCCTTTCCACAGATTCAGTGATTTTTTTTCTTACTTGATTGGAATTTTGAATTTTCAAGGAATTGATCTGTTTATTCATTTTTTTTATCATATTAGAATTATTTCGAGCCATTTCTCGCCAATATTTTGCTTCTAAATCCAGTTTATCGAGTTCTTCGGATATAGTTTCAAATTTAGCCAGCCATTGAACATTTTCATGTTTTAACGAGGTAATCAGATGCTGATAGTCAGTTTCACTTATTTCATCTGACCGTACGTCCTCTTTTCCACGGATTAGAAAAATTGCATTTGTAACGCTATTCCCTGCAAGTACTAGCCTTTGTATTTCTGATAATTGAGGAAGTAGGTCTGTATATGATTCCTCAATTGTTCTTTTGATTCTCTCAAACTGAGGTCGAATGAGATTGAACCCCTTAAGAGCTCCAAAGAGAGCATCCCTTTCGTGGGAATTCAGGTGACCATAATTTACAGTTAAATCCTCATAATTTTGTAAATACTCGCGCTTTTGAGCAGCTGATGTAAGAACAGAAGGAGTTAACAGCTTCGCTCCAGTTATTCTAGCTACTCTATCCACCATTGCAGGAGCAGGTATAACATCAGCCGCAACACAACTAACTTTGCCATACTTGGTTGATAATCGGATAATTTCTGATACTCCACATTCCCGCTTCGATCCGAGATAAAGTACGGTTCCACGATTACAATCAAGAATAGCAATTCCTGTTGTAGTTCCAGGATCAAGACCTAAAATAACATTTTTTAGTGATCCTGTGGCTGGTGCCATTGTTATGTCTAACGGTTGAAAATCTAAAGATGATTTCGTTACTCGTTGAAGGCTTACCTTCACAAGATCTGTTGTTAAGGATTTGATTCGTTTTTGAATTGAAGAAATAACCTCTTTCTCTAAACGAACAAGAAAAACTCTTTTCTGAGGATAATTGAAAGTATCCCATTCTAATTCTAGTTCTTTCAAAATAAATTGGACCTCAGATGCTGCTTGTTGAACCGCTGATCTACTAACTCGCTCATATCGTGGTGCAGACCATCCTCCTTTACCGTGGGATTTCTTCTTGGTTACAGTGATCTTTATTTCTTCTTCAAAAGCGATAACTGCATGACCAACTCGACGTATACATAATTTTGCTACTACTTCTGCTGTTTCCAAAGCAGTTAATTTCTGAGTTGAATTAAAAGATAGATCCTTCCTTAATTTATGTTTCTGAATTAGAGTTGTTATTTTTTCCATTCCTGTCCTCGGATTACCTGTGACTTGGACAAGCGTAGTTACAGGAGGAATGGATTCTAGAAATCGCACAATACCTTGAGCATTTGGCGTCAATTCGAATATATTATCAATAGCGATGAAATCAGGTTTGATATCTCTGATTTTTTGTGTTAATTGACGTTTAGAAATTTTTGAATGCTTCTCAATGTGATTATCAGTTATGATTACCAAAGAAAAGATACGTGACGACTTTTTTCCCCTCTCCTTATACGCCATGACATCTAACCCGAATATGATGAGCGGATTCTTCATTATGTAACCAATTGTATCGTTATTGTTTATCTAATAAATTTAATATTTCAGCAAATTCATAATGGATATTTACCTGGAATTTTTTCTGGAAGAAATTAATAATATTCTGGTAGTCGCGAGTGAGAATGTCTTCCGCGTTTGTTTCCTCACTCTCTAAATATTGTGGCCAGTCAAATAGAACAGGATAATCATTTTCATCAAGACGTATGTTATATTCACTTAGATCACCATGGATATAACCATGTTCTACACATTTCTTGATTTCTTCAATAATCTCATAAAAAAGTTTAGAAATTTCCTCTTCTGATCCAAAATCTTTCCTTTTTTTTCTGTAAAGATCTTGGCCATTTACGATTTCCATACATACTAAATGGCGATTTTGTGCTATAGGTTTAGGAACACTAACACCTGCTTTATGAAGATGGTTTAAAGCTGTATACTCCCTTTCAGCTGATAAGCGGCTTTCATATAAGGGGGATAGATGTCTTTTCTCTGCCACAAAAGTCCGACTCTTTCTAGTGGCACGAAAATCAAGTTTCCCCAACCTATGAAACTTAACAATCAGTTCTTTCCCATCTTCATTCATTCCTAAATGGACATTACTTTCCTTTCCTGCACCAATTTCTGGTCCGATTTGGAAAAGAATACCCTTTTCTACCAAAGCTTTCAAAGCTAGAGCGTCATATCCAATGAAAGTGAGGGCGGAACCTAAATAGTGACGTTGGACAACTAGAATTAGTTTTTTCTTCCTTAAATGCCTTAGAAAATTCTCAACTTTTTTTTCATTATATTTCATAAAACGGGCAATCTCTTCCACGGGAGCAAATTCGTGTTTAGCCATAAGAATCTCAATAACTGATAAGACTCTAAAGTCAAGCTGACTAAGATCTCTAAACGATTGAGTTATTGATAAAGGCACAATTGATCAACTTTTGAAGCTCTCCGTGTTCAGAAAGTGCAACTGTCATCATGGGTAAGTTGAGCTAATAGAAATTAACTAACTAAACCTCCGTAGACCGTCTTTCTCATCATAAGGGATATTAGCTAATCAGAGAATATGTTCATATCTATATTTCTGTAATTTAACCTTATTTCTATCCCTATTAGCAAATTCTAAATATAGAATCATCATGAAAGCTTGAAATTTATAACTAAAAAAAGTTATAGTTATTTTCCAATTGAATTTCCTTTCGATAACTTCACATCGAATATAACTATGTTATCAGAAATTCCTACTAATTTTTATTCGTAGCACATTCTCAAATTAAAATGTTAACAGTATGGTTAATATTGATCGTTATAAGGCCACAATTTTACTCCGATATTCACCACCATATACGAACGCTTGATCGGGATCAATACTAATAGATATGTCAGTATTGGGCTCTAGAGGGGTTTCATCTTTAATTATTCGATGGATAATTATTATATCTCCACTAGCTAACTCAACTTTAATATATTCCAGTGTCCCCATAAACATTGATTCTTTAACTTTAGCAGAAATAAAATTACCTGTTGTGATCTTCTCTCTCGAAATATCCAGAGTCTGAGGACGTAAAATGACTTGAACTTTCTCATTGGGACTAACACCTTTGAACTGTTTTGATGAAAAACATTCTTCTGTTTCAGGTATACACAACTTTGCGTATTCACTTGTTACTTCTTTTACCTGACATTCAATCAGATTAGCTTCTCCAATGAATGCTCCAACAAATGAGTTATGAGGTTTTAACCATATCTCTAAAGGTGATCCAACCTGAACAATCCTTCCTCGGTCCATGATAGCAATACGATCTGAAATAGAAAGGGCCTCGCTCTGATCATGGGTAACAAAAATCGCTGTTAAACCGATTTCCTTTATCAAAGATCGGATTTCAGATCGAGTTTCGACTCGAAGCTTTGCATCAAGATTAGAAAATGGTTCGTCAAGGAGTAAAAGAGATGGATTTACTACAATAGCACGAGCAACCGCAATCCTTTGTTGTTGTCCTCCTGAAAGTTCCGAGGGTTTACGATTAATAAGTTCCTCCGCATACACCATCTTAAGCGCATTTCTAACTCTTTTTTCTCTTTCATCTTTCGAAACTTTTCGAGAACCAATTGTTAATCCAAATTCAATGTTTTTTCGAACAGTCATATGAGGCCAAAGAGCATAAGATTGGAAAACCATTGCCATATCCCGCTTACGAACAGCTAAATCCGTTATGGGTTCGAGCTCACCGTTTTCTTTGTTTTTAAAATAAATCTCTCCTCCATTAACCTTTTCTAAGCCTGCAATTGATCGTAATGTTGTAGATTTCCCACACCCAGACGGACCTAGTAAAGTTATTATTTCTCCTTCATAAATATCTAAATTCACATTGTCTACAGCAATTACGTCTCCAAACTTCTTAACTAGATTCTCAAG
>JAEOSP010000643.1 GCA_016840305.1 Candidatus Hodarchaeota archaeon | reverse complement strand
CAGCTCGATTTCTCCTAATGCACAAGCGTCTCTAGTTTCATAGCTCTTATACTGGGAAATATTGAAGTTACTTTCCCCATGTTTCCGAATAGCGTTATAGAGGGCTGTATTTACTCCCCTTCTTGCACTGCTCAGATGAGATGTGAATCTCTTTCTTAGGCTGGTACCAGTCATCCCCGCATATAGTTTACTATTAACATTATTAGTTATTATGTATGTTTGATACATTTCTCCTCCACTGCTCATAATTTCTTATGAGATCGGACTATATCATCACCCAATTTCGTTGGGGCCGTGCGCTTCCACTCCACTTGGAGTGTACTTCCTCTCGGAATAGTCTCTGAACCTTACCACCTAAATTCACCATAAGGTTTATCTTTTGTCAGATAGATGGTCTTGGCTGCTGATTGGCATAGCTCTCACCTTAGCTTTCCAGCAGTTCACACGGTTTTTCAATTTACATTACTGTAAAAAGGCGCTAAACACTAACGCAAGTAGCTCTCTTGGCTGGATTTATTCCAATTAGTTTTGCTACTCTAATATTCTCTTCTATTACTATCTCTCCCATTCTTTGCAGGTCAGATTCTGTGACCCAAGGGAGTGAAGCTATTCCTGTTATAGATACCCCCAACAAAGCTTCTTCTTCTGCGTTCTTCCTCCACTCTGGTCTGAGATAGAAGAAATCGGTATATCCAGCTTGGAGAGTACCTATGAATGCAGTTGCCCTAACCATTTCTTCCAAATCCTCTATAGTTCCAACACCACTGCCATTCACTTCTGATAAATTACAAAAGCCCATGGACTTTAAACTTATTTCTGCACCTTTGTTGTTACTCCTGCTATTGCAGGGGACTGATCATTTCTGTCAGCCTCCTTACATTCCTGTAAGGAACAGACTTTCTCACCACCCTCTTCTGAGGGGCTAAACGTGCGGATCTTGTATTTGAAACTCTCATGAATATACGGTTGCATCCCTTCCATCAGTCTCCTAAATGATTTCATCTTGAATCTGATATAATAATATTCATTCTGCCGATTTATTGTCCAATATAAGCCGAGGTTCCTAGTTAGGTATTTTCCCAACAACTCTAAATCTCCATACGATAGTCTTTTCATATTTAAAGTTGTGTTGTAGGATGGTGATGTCATTCCAATTTCTGGGCGAAAATACTCACCTAATGCCCCATCTGCTTGATATAGGATTGCCAAACAATGCCAATCTAATTGCTTTATGTATATGGGATCTAGCCCTTTATACTTTCCAGTGTATATCCTCTCCCAATATTCTGTGAATCTAGGATGTACTGCACTCTCAGTCCTTAGCATTGGTTTTCTAACGTATCCATCTGTATTGTAGTCTGTAGGAGTTTTTATCTTGACATTTGTGAAGTCAATCAAACTCTGTATCTCTTCTGCATAATCCAGATGTTCCGAAGTTATGTTCATAATAAATCTTGCGTTTCCATTTTTAGAATAGCGATACACACCGCCATCTCCCATAATAAAATAGGATATTAGTTTGTTTTGTTCTTTTTTATCCAAAGTCGTTACATCTCCTTAATAAGGTTGACACGGGATTAGCTGTTCTAGCCGTTCCCCGTTTTTAGTTTAGTTATTCAAAGTCAATTACTTGACTAGGCCGCTAGCGTTAACGGATTTACCCCCATATCATAATCATATGTCCACACAAACCCAGGTTCTCCTGATCCAGATGCTCTAGTTCTTCTGAATATTTGTGAGAATTCTTTTTTTGTAGTTTCCCCCCTATGCAGTACAGCCGATATATTAGCCATTGCTCTTTGTGGATTTTCTATCCACCATTCTCCTGTTTTACTTGTTAGCATCTCCTCATCTTGCTTATCAAATAAGCATATTGTTGCTGATCTTCTTATCAAATTGCCCTATATTTCTATAGGGATTGGACTATCTCTTAACTCTTGCGAGCATCGGATTTCTTGGACACATTATTGATTTACTTTCTCAGTGTCTAGTCTCTGAGCCTTACATCTACTCTTATAGTATTCAATGCAGTGGCAACTGATTGGCGTAGCTTTAGCCTTAGCTTTCCAGTTTTAACCCGATTAGGTGGCATAAGCGATCAGCTTTACCCTTCTTTTTTTTATTACAAAACTCCACATCTTTATAAATATATTCTAAAAACTTTTTCACACTCTCCAGTGATGAGAATTTTAGATCATAACAATCCTCATCACTACGTGGGGCAATTCCAGATGATATACCAAGTTCTCTATCAAGAAATGTCTGGACAGTGACTAGAAGCTTGATACTTTGATGTGTAAATCCAATGTTAGCCCACAGTCTATTCCTGTCTTTTCTATGCCCAAATGAAATGTGTCCATCAGCATCCAGTAGTCCTACTAAGTAATGTGGCATAAACTTCTTAGGTATGTTTACAATGACTCTTTCCTTCTTAAGACTTAAGATCCCAAATTTGTTAAAGGTATCATGGAACATTGCTGGAAAAGTCATTCTATAACTTAACCTTTTACTAACTATGTTACGCTGTTTATTTATAGGTACATGTGAACTCACAGTCACCTCTGGACAGAACTCTCTAACAAGATAGTCTATAACTGGCTCATAGGATGAACTAAGTCTAAGTCTAGCTTTTCTCTTATGGGTGTGCTTTGCATATCCTCCATCTCCTGCTAAGTACCCTATTAAGTATGCTTCTTTTTGTTTTGTAATTTTTTCAAATAAATGGAACCTCCTAATAGTTCCTTGTACGTTATACTCTTTCATAAAGATTTTCTAACCCCTTAATTCTATTTTAATTTACCACCGGCTAACACTGCTTCCGCAATGTAACATTGAATATCAAATACTTCAGCAGATCTTAATTGTTCCCCATACTGCTTTCTTCTGAGTATCCTTTCTATTTTGCTAAGTGCATCCTCAAGAGGTTCAGGTCCAGGAGCTGTACCACCACTTGTGACTAAATGAGTTCCCTTTTCCCTGATATCCCCCAGATCAAATCTAGGACGTGGTCCACCAAGAAAATATGCTTTCATCAAAGTTTTCACAGCATCTGCCCATCCAACTATAGAGTCTTGAATCACATATCTTATTTCCCCAACAGGAGGAGATATAGCTGGCAATTTACTAATATGCCGTTGTTGAATGGAATACCCAACACCAGACCCCCCTAACAATAAGAACATTGTTTCAGAAAATGCTCTGTAGTTGTCAACGGCCAAGAATGCACAATTAAATATTCTATTGGGAGCAAGCTTTATAGGCTTACCAGCAAATTGAAGGGATCTCATTGATGGCACTACCTTCTTTGACATCACATACTTAGAGAATACTTCATATATTTCCTTTTCTAACTGTGGGTACTTTTCCACATGCATCTCAGCAGTACGGGTAACGATCTCCATCCATGTCTCTCTTCTCTTCTGATTACCCAAATATTTTGCGTACTTATTATGTATTACAATATCGGATAAAATCTTATTACCACTCACACTTTCCATCTACTACTCTCTCCTATACATTTTTTATTAAATTCTTTTCTAACCATTTACCCTCCATATCATTTCCTATCAACCCATGAAATTAATGTGCGATAATCATCTACAATGTCCATCATTATATTTGATTTTCCTGCTTCAATGTCATATGATAATTTAAGAATTCCTTTAATATTATCGATGGGAAGTCCCATTACTTTAACAAGGGGAAGGAGTACATCTTTTTCCAACTTATCATCAAGAGCTTCCTTCTCATTTTTATTCTTTACAATTTGCTTAAACACTTCCATAAGAGCCTTGTGAATATCTTCTCTAAATCCAAGATGCTCCTCTCTTACGGTTTTCACAGCTAAAACAGGCTCTGCTCCACTCCCTGTCTCTTCAATTGT
>JAEOSP010000642.1 GCA_016840305.1 Candidatus Hodarchaeota archaeon | reverse complement strand
TTCTAAGTTCAGGAATAGGAGTGACTCCCGAATAAGCTAATTTCTGGGCTGATGTGGGGCACCAAGCAACCATTGCATTATGTTTTCCTAATATTTCAACCTCTCTTTGTGTGATCCATGCACAATGGGCCACTACCTCTTTGGTTCCTTCTTGAAAGAAACCAATCTGATCGAGACGTTCTACTGGTGGGACTCCATGTTTTTGTTCACAATCTAGAACTTCTTTCCGTGTTTCAGATGCGTGAATTGAGATCGGAATATTATTCGTTGCAGCGAGGTCCCTTGCCTGGAGTAAATGTTCTTCTTCAACTGTCGTGGGTGAATGGGGAGCAATCGCAGCATTTAGTAAAGATGAATTCTGTACATATTTCAAGAGAGCTTCAAAATCTTTTAGTTGAGCTTCCAATCCTCCTTGATCAACAAACGCACTAGGCAATAATCCTGCCCCTAACCAACCACGTAAACCCGCCTGTTCCATTACTCGTCCTATGACTGTTTCTTGAAAATAAAAATCAAAAGCAGCGCCTGTTCCTGATTTAATAGCTTCTAAACAGGCAAGTTTTGTTCCTAATTCAATCCACTTGGCATCAAATTTACCTTCAATGGCCCAAATATCAGCAAGCCATTCGTATAAAACTTTATTATCAGAGTACCCTCGTAAAAGCGTCATGGGTAAATGAGTATGACTATTTATTGCTGGAGGAAGTGCAACTAGTGCTTTTCCCTCTACTACATACTCTGGTGAAGGTAATTTTGCATTCGAGTTGATTTCAGTAATTTGATCATCCTCAATGACAATATTTACCTGTTTTTGTTCTATCCCTTTATGAGGATCTAATAACAGTTTAATATCTTTAAGTAGAATTTCCATAAGGGACTAGATAGCTTTGTGTACTTAAAACTTGTTGGAACATCTATTGGGAAGTTCTGAAGTTCGGAACTTGTACATATATTCATTTATTGAATAAGCAACCTTAAAAAAAGACCTGTATTCATATCCTATCTATCTTGAATTATACTTACAATTCAATTTTTCACTGGTGAAAATATATGCAAGAAGTTCTGTTTGGTACAATTGTGGATTTAAAGGAGGCGGAAGAGGATGCTAAGGATGTCAAGTGGCAAACTAAAGGAATGAAAAAGCAAATAGAAAAAGCAGGAATAAGAAAAAAGGGGTTATTTTTGCCTTTAGATGGCGAAGATGTTACAAAGGAAAATATTGATCTTGTAAAAGAGTTTATGCCAGAAATTCGATTATCAGGTCTAGAATTACGTTCTGAACGTAAGAGTAAAGCTTGGGGAGGTTCTTACTTTCGTGTAATTGAGGAGATGAATAATCCCGACCGTAAATGCATTCAACATGTCTATGTATGGACAAAACAACGCTTCTTCATTTCATTCTGGGTTACTGTATTACCTCTCTTTATTCTTGGAATTATTGGTACATTAATCTATTCTTACTTGTCTTATCAATCAGCGGTTATTAGCATTATACTAATTGGAGCACTGTTTTTTATTCTCGGTGCTGTTCAACTATTGAAAGCCTTTCGTGGCATATCAAAAGGTTATTTCTACTTCTCCAATCAACATCTTTTTGTAATTTTTGGACTTGTAATGTGGTCATTACTTATTGAAATGTTCATGACCAAACCTACCAACGAGGTAATCGAAGGAGCTGAAACTTGGCATCCTACTATCCCAGGTGAGGATATCATTGGGGATTTAGTGACAGTAGAATACCCTCTACGGTTTAGTTACGTTGCTGCAATCTTCATAGTGGCTGGGGTTATAGCGTTGTATTTTTGGTGGCGTGAACCGCCCTCCTTTACTCATGCGACTCATGCTATGGATTGGGCTCCATTCTTCGTATATGTGCACAAAAAAGGCTCCGATTGGGAAATTGAGAAGGTGAAATATGACTCTTTTCATTATTATGCAGGAACTCGGACACTTTCCGAATTAAAGAAAATAAATGCAGTGTCGAAGGATGGAAAACATCCACGATTTTCGATTCCGAACTTCTGGCATTCATTTGAACCCCGAGTGTCAAGAGCGCCTTGGCTTACGGTGATTTTTGGTTTATTTCTATTCTTTCTTGCACTGGTACTTGCTATTTTCTCATTCACACAAGGTGATGTAGCAATCAATGCAACCACTATTAGATTCGTCATTGTACCTCTACTTCTCTTCCTTGGTGCTTATCTAGCATTTTCAAAATGGCCAACCAATCTTGTGGATAAAAGTATTGATACGAATGATTCAATCTATCATATCACTGACTCCAAACTCAATATTTTTTGGAATTTAAAAGGGGAAGAACCTTCATTTAAAGTACGTTCAAAATTTCAAGATCCTTTTATGGAAGATGAGCATTTTAACTCTTTCCGGGACGACCTAGAAC
>JAEOSP010000641.1 GCA_016840305.1 Candidatus Hodarchaeota archaeon | reverse complement strand
TGATGAAATATCATGTAAATGGTATTGTCCAGTTCTTTTTGTAAATTTTTTTCAATTTTGTCTTTTATTTTGTGTATTATCGCCATTAAACTTGTTTGAAGAAAAATAAAAGTTGATTTCCTCAATTTTTTGCCGATTTCTCTATATTTATAAATATCAAAAACGAATGAATGTTCGTTTGTGTATATAATAACGAACATATGTTCACTATTGAAAAGGTCGAATGAATATGAAAACTGCCATTATTGTGTTCAGCCCTTCTGGGAATACTTTAAAAGTTGCTAAAATGCTAGAAAAGAGTTTCTTAGAGAAAAATATTGGTGTCCAAATCGTGGACATTACAAGGACTGAAGGTTTATTTAAGTATAAAACATTTAGTCAATATTTAAACGAACATGTAGAAGAACACGACGTCATTTGTATTGGTTCTCCTGTTTATGCCCATCACCTGCATTATAATGTCCAAAATCTTATTAAATCCTTACCTCTACCAGGTAATGGATGGGGAAAATTCGCTATTCCGTTTGTTACTTATGGGGGGATTAATTCGGGTGTTGCTCTCCAAGAAGCAGGAAATCTTTTAAAAAAAACAGGACGGGTACCTATTGCGGGAATGAAGATCAACTCTCAACACTCGTTAACAAAATTAGCACAGATAACGGTAAAAGTTAATGAGGGGATGCCAGGAGATGAAGCTGCTTCTCTAATTGATGAATTATCAAACAAAATTCTGAATGGAAAGGAATATTCAGACGTTTCCAAGGAATTCTGCTATCAGAAATTCAAAGTTAGAATTAAAGCTAAACTCCTCTTTCGTGAGAAGCTTTGGCAAAAGTATTTCTATCCCAAACAAGTGATAGATCACGAAAAATGCATCCACTGTGGTAAATGTGCTGCAAATTGTCCTGTTCAAAGAATTGAGATAGTTGATAAGAAACCCACCATTTCTAAAGGAAGTCCAAGTTGTATTCACTGTGGTTGTTGTGTTTCTCAATGCCCGAGTGAAGCAATAACCTTCGATACGAATTGGAATAGATGGAATAAGCTTCTTCTAAATGCTGCTACAGGTCATGGCCCCCTACCTAGCAATGAAAGACCTAGATCAGCTGTGTATAGTAAAACGAGGGCCTAAAGGAGGAGAAATAGAATGAAGTTAAGAAAGGTTTTAAGAATAGTCTGCATAGTCAGTTTATTGGTATCTTTGGTTGGATTTACCTTCTCATTTCTGAGTTTATCAACTACTCTTCTTATCGTGTTATTATCTGGTATTTTGTTGTTATTTGAATACCACCTTTTTGAAAGAAATTTCATACCCAAAATTGCGGATTTTGATGTAGATCTGGACTATGTTAGAACTCTAGCTACATCTGACGAAAGTCAGCTACCTACGCAACTCAATAGTCTGATAATCGCAGAGGCGGAAATTCCAGACTGGATTGTTGTTGCTGGAGGTGCTCCTCATAATTTTCGCATTTCTTTTACATCCTTTCAGCTAGTATACCAGGATAAAACGATTATCATTGAATGTCCTTTTAATAAAGTGTTGTACGACAAGTTCTGTCGTTTTAAATTCTTGGGAATTAAGGGTAAGGTTTTTTATGACCAGAATTTTGATTTCATGCAGAAAGCATTGCTGAAAGCGAGCACCATTCTAGCGACTCATGAGCATTGGGATCATATAGGTGGAATAGCTCAATCAGCTCATCTTAAGGAACTCATGGGGAAGGTTGTTTTAACTTCAGAACAAAAGTTTGGTCATACAATTAAAATGGCCAATTTTCCTGAAGAGGTATTGAATGAGTATATTCCTTTAGAATACGAAAACTATCATCTAATTTCTCCTGGGATTGTGTTGATCAAAGCTCCTGGCCATAGCTGTGGATCGCAGATGATTTTTGTCAAGCTAAATTATGGAGAAGAATTTCTGTTTGTTGGTGACGTTGCTTGGAATATAATTAATATTAAGCACCTTAAAAATCATTCACGTATTGGCATGTTACTCAGATATGAAAACGGAAGAAAACTAGGACATCAGTTAAGATGGCTTTTTGATACTATTTGGAATAATCCAAAAGAAACAATACATATTGTTACTTCTCATGATCTCAAGCAGCTGAAGGATTATCGTGACGTTGGATTAATAGGTGCTCAATTCCAGTAAATAAAATTGGAAAT
>JAEOSP010000640.1 GCA_016840305.1 Candidatus Hodarchaeota archaeon | reverse complement strand
GTCCTAATTTTTCTGCAGCAAGTCTTATTTCTTGCCATGTGGGATTGTCTAGTGAACAATCTAAAGGCAATCGTCGTCCTTCAGATCTTTTAAGCGATTTATCAAAATATTCTGGATAAATAAAATATTGGGTGTTATCTCGTCGCAAAGATTGTTCAATCTCCTTTGTAGCAAAGTAATTTTCAAACAATCAAATATTTACGCATTCAATGTTATTATATTTTGATATAAAAATTTACTACGGTAAGTAATTCAATGAGTAAGGTTTCTTCGTTTCCTGATGGTTAAGTCAACCAGCAAGACAATGAAGCCTTGTCCCTATAAGTGTAACCATTTCTTCCAACTAATAGTGAATTATTCACAATTTTGGATATGAAGTGTACCTGGCATTTCATTTGAACGATATAGGGAGTTATAAAGCTTGTTGGATGATTTTTACGAAGGGTGAAATTCAAATGGCCGAAAAAGTGAATTCCCATAGACATATAAGAAGTCCTATTACTGTTATCTTAGGACATGTAGATTCTGGAAAGACAAGTTTATTGGATAAGGTGAGAGGCACAGCTGTTCAATCACGGGAATCAGGTGGAATTACTCAACACATAGGTGCAAGTTTTTTTCCGATAGAAACAGTAACAGCTTTGTGTGGTGATTTATTAGAAGAATCTAAGAAAAAATTGGGGATTCCTGGGATTCTGATAATAGATACACCTGGACATGCAGCATTTATGAATTTACGATCGAGAGGAGCTAGTGCAGCTAACTTTGCCATACTAGTCGTAGATGTTAGACGTGGAATCCAACCTCAAACTATTGAATCCTTAAGAATATTGGTGAAAAGTAAGGTACCCTTCGTTATTGCTGCAAATAAGATAGATCGATTACCAGGATGGAAGAGTTATTCTAATATTCCCTTACTGAAGTCTCTGAAAAAACAATCTCGTGGCGCTCTAGATGCCTTACAAGAAGTAATTTATAGTATAATGGCTGAGTTAAGCCATTTTAATTTACAACCAGAACGTTTTGATAAAATAAAAAACTTTGCAAAAAAAATAGCAATTATTCCAACTTCAGCTGTAACCGGAGAAGGTATACCTGAATTATTTTTAGTCTTAAGCAGTTTAACTGAGCAATATTTAAAGGACCAGCTGGAACTGCATCTTGATAGAGGGAGAGGTGTAGTCCTAGAAGTTAAAAAAGAAGTTGGGATGGGAACAACAATTGATGTAATCTTATTTGATGGTGTAATAAGACAGAATTCCCAGATAGTTCTTGCTGGGACAAATGGAATTATTTCTACTAAAGTAAGAGCAATTCTCGTACCTAAAGAATTAGACGAAATTCGAGACCCACGTAAGAAATTTGCTAATGTAGAAAAAGCTGTTGCCGCTATTGGTGTAAAATTATCTGCTCCAAAACTCGAAGATGCAATAGCAGGATCTTCTCTATATGTTGTATCAGAAAATGATGAAGAAGATGCTATAAACAGCATTAAGGAAGAATTAGCAAATATTTTGGTAGAAACAGATGTGGCTGGAGTAATAGTGAAAGCAGATACCTTAGGCTCACTGGAAGCCCTTGTTAACTATCTTCGCGATTCAAATATACAAATACGTTCTGCTGCTGTAGGTAACGTAACAAAAAAGGATATTTATCAAGCTTCACTATCAAAAGAGAAGGATAAAGCTTTTGGAATAATTCTTGGTTTTCGTACAGCAATTTTAGATGATGCACAAGAAGAAGCTAATAGATTACAAATACCGATCATTCAGCATGATATTATTTACCGTTTAAGTGAAGAATATGAAGAACATCAGTATAAGATTCAACAGGAACAGGAAAAAGATGCACTAAAAGATCTTATACGCCCAGCAAAAATTAAGGTTCTGCCATATATTTTTCGAGCAAGTAAACCTTGTATCATCGGTGTGGAAGTTCTCTCTGGAATTTTAACACCTCAGCAAGACTTAATCAATCGTGATAATAAAGTGATTGGACACCTCTTACAAATCCAAGAAGGAGGGGAGAATGTTTCTGAAGCAAATGTTGGCGATCAAATGGCTATAGCTGTAAAAGGCCCTACAGCTGGTCGACAAATCAATGAGGGTGATGAATTATGGGTAAATGTACCAGAATCTCATGCTAGAAGAATTCTTAGTGATAAGTTGCTCTCTGGAACCGAGATGGATGCGCTGAACGAGTTAATCGAAATTAAAAGACGATTAGTGAACAAATATTGGGCGATTTGAACATTTTATTCAATATTTCCGTATCTCTAGCCCGATTCCAAGAATTCGTGATTCCCCTTTTTTTCCACCAGCTTCCTAGAAATCTTTTCTCTCACAGTGAGGCTAATAGTAAAAACTTAAATTCTGTAAGCAGAAAATTTTCGCAAGAAATAAGAATCTGCAGCATAAGAACATCTAGTGACACCATTATCCTATTAACGAAGAAACTATTGATTACATGAGAATTTCGTATTCGTAGTTATCGTAATGAGGAAAGAGATGAGAATATGGTTCGATTTCAACTAAATTTAGCTGATGGTAAACAGAGTTATAAGAAGGAAATAGATGCGGACGCCATGACACGTCAACTGATAGGGATGTCTGTTGGTGATGAAGTAGAAGGCGCTACCATCGGTTTCGAAGGATATAAATTCACGATTACTGGTGGTTCCGATCATTCAGGCTTCCCGATGGCACCGGGATTAGAAGGTGCTATGCCAAAACGGATACTCATAGGTCATAGAGGCGTTGGCTACAAACCCCAAAGAAAAGGTCGAAGGAGAAGGAAAAGAGTGAGGGGTGCACTGATTAGTGAGGACATTTACCAGATCAATCTAAAAATCACTGAACGTGGAAGTAATCCAATAGAAGGACTACTGTAAACTCGATTCGAGGATTAATATGCCACCAAAAAAGAAAGCTCCTACAACTAAGAAGGAAACCACTTCGACGAAGAAGGAAGCAACTTCAACTAAGAAGAAAGCTCCCACAACTAAGAAGGAAACCACATCGAAGAAGAAGGAAACAACTTCAACTAAGAAGAAAGCTCCCACAACTAAGAAGAAAACCACTTCAACAAAAAAGAGATCCACTTCAGCGAAGTCTAAAGGAATTACTGCAGTATACAATCAAGCTGAGATATCTTTAGGAATGATTGGACATGTAGATCATGGAAAATCAACTTTGACTCAAGCACTTACTGGAAAGTTTCCCGATACTCATAGTGAAGAAATCCGAAGAGGGATTTCAATTCGATTGGGCTATGCAGAAACAGAATTCCGAGAATGTCCTGATTGCGATGCACCTATGAAGTACAGTACGAAAAAGAAGTGTCCAGTTTGTGGTAAAGAAACTGTATTATTAAGAAGGGTTGCGTTTGTAGATGCTCCTGGACATGAAGTACTTATGGCAACCATGTTATCTGGTGCAAGTATTATGGATGGAGCGATACTAGTAGTTGCTGCTAATGAACGTGTTCCTATGCCTCAGACAAGAGAGCACCTAGCAGCTATGGATATTATTGGTATGGAAAATGTCATCATAGCTCAAAACAAAATAGAGTTAGTTACAGAAAAAGAAGCAATCAAGAGTTACAAGGATATGAAGAAGTTCATATCAACCACTTCTGCAAAAAAATCTCCAATAATACCTATCAGTGCAGTACATCACTCAAATATTGATTTGTTGATTGAAAGTATTGAAAAAAATCTTCCTACGCCTAAGAGAGATGATAAAATTCCTCCTCAGATGTTAGTAGCTCGTTCATTCGATGTTAACAAACCTGGTCAATCACCTACGAAATTAAAAGGTGGAGTACTTGGAGGAAGCTTAATACAGGGGAAATTATCTGTTGGGGACGAGATAGAAATTAAACCTGGTGTTCGCCGAGGAAGGTACTACCGAACCCTGAAAACAAAAATAGTTGGTTTACGTTCAGGTTTTGGTGAATTGGAAACAGCGTATCCAGGTGGTTTGATTGGAATTGGTACAAATCTTGATTCGGCTCTTACAAAAAGTGATGCATTCGTTGGTGCACTTGTGGGATATTCAGATTCCTTACCACCGAGCTGGGATTCTTTAGAATTTGAACCACATTTGATGGAGAGAGTTGTTGGAAGTGAAACACAAAATACTGTAAATGATATTGAGATGAATGAAAATTTAATGTTAAGCGTTGTTACCGCAAAAACAGTCGGGAAAGTTTACCGAGCCACAAAAACTAGCGTTGGTGTAGATCTACGGTTACCTGTTTGCGTTGAAAGCGGAACACGGATTGCAATAAGTCGTCAAATTGATCGTCGATGGAGACTGATCGGTTGGGGTATAATTACTGGGGGGAAAGAGCAGCGGACGGGGTCATAATCTCTATTCAGAACGATTCTTCCCATATTTTTTTCGATACCAATTTTTTAATGGCTTTAGGTCAATTTAAACGGTTTAACCTTACGTATGAACTAGATAGGGTTTTACCAGGCCAACGAGTAAGTGTTGTTCTTAGCCCGATCATCCAAGAACTAGAGAAGCTTCTCACTGGAGGTTCTCCAAAAGAACAGAAGGAGGCTCAAATTGCATTAACTTACGCAAAAAACAATTGTCAAACGTGGTCAGTTGATTATACACACAAAAATGTTGATTTCATACTATTATTTTATGCTCAAAAACATAAAGGAATTGTAGCAACGAATGACAGACAATTAAAGAAAATTGCAAGGAAAAAGGGTATCAGGACTTTGTTTATCAGGAGTCAAAGATATCTTATGCTTCAATGAAAATTAATCAATTATTGAAGAGACTATGAAACAAATTTAAGAGGGGCTTAAATGGGTGGAAATATAAGTAAGATCTATCAACACCCATCGGTACAAAAGGGCCGCTCCAGAAGGAGCTTTTGGATAAGCATACTGCCGCTGTGGCTTAGTTGGTAGAGCGACAGACTTGTAATCTGTTGGCCGTGGGTTCAAGTCCCACCAGCGGCTATTTACATAAATTAGAATGTTTTGAAACTATCTATTAAGATGTTTGAGTGAGAAAAAATGAAAACAGAGTTAATTACTGCTTGGAGATATCTCGATAAAGGCCACTGTGCCTTTAAAACAGCAGCAACATCACCAGAAAAAGTTCGGTGTAGTCATCTTTTTACAGTCACCGGAGAACACAAATTATCAGACTGTCCTCTTATCCAGCCTGGTTTTTACTCATTCCAGCAACAAGAAGGAACTGTTTATATTATTGAAAAGAATCCTGAAGCAGCACCAGCATCAATGTGGGGATTTACAGAATTACCAATTGAGCGAGATGAAGCTAAAAAAGTTGTGGAAGAAAAAATTAAAGGATTAAGTGAAAATCTGCTTACATCAGTTTGGAGGAAATTCGAACAACAATTTGACATGGCTGACTTAATACGTGCCTCTGAAAAACTAAAAGAAGACGATGAGGATTCTGAGGATTAAAATAATATTTGATCGTGTTAACTTATGGACGTAATGATGAAACCTGACAAGTTTGAGCTTTGCTGTGATATATTATAGTTACTCTGAAACGTTCATTGACTTAACAGATACCTCGATAAAAGAAATTCCGATCGTAAATTTCTCTTTATTTTAGGGGACTCAATCTGATGTTTAAGAAGCCCTATAACGACCTTGTTGGTCATGATATAATTTTAATTCGACTAGGCGGAGAATTGGGTATTAAAAGTCGCCGAACAAGACGTAGAATGACCCATATTTTGCAGAGGAATATTAAGAACTTACTTTCCAGATATGGTTTTTCATTCTCTCTTTTTGAGTTTAGGGGTAGAATAATTTTAGTTCCCGAAAATCCCGAGAATATCTATACCATTGCACGATTGTTAGCTAGAAATACTAGTGGAATCTCTTCACTCAGCCCTGCATCTGTTGTGGGAAGTGTAGAAAAAGATATTTTGGCAACTGGGGTTTTTAAAGCAAAGAAAATTATTCCTTTTAAAAGCACATTCGCAGTTAGAGCTCGACGTGAAGGTAAGCATCCATTTACATCAATGGAAATCGCAGCTAAACTTGGAAAAGCAATAATTGAATCAGAAATCCAAGATCTTAAGGTTAGTTTGACTTCACCTGAATACGAAATCTTCATTGATATTCGTGATCATTTGGCATTCATACATACCTCGATTATTCCTGGAATCGATGGTATACCTTCTCAATCCCAAGGGACTCTTTTTGCTCTTATTCGTCCAAATCTCAATTCAGTATTAGCTGCATGGTTGATGAAAAAAAGAGGTGTTCTTATAAAACCGCTATTTTTCAGAACAGGTAAAGTATCTGAAGAGCATTTTATCAAATTTGTTGAAGAAAATATCTCTCCAATCCACACATTCATTGAGATGGATGAATTTTTTGAAAAATTCATGTATAGTGACACATTATTATGTCAATACTGTCAAATGTACTGCGAATCAATTTCCCAAGAATTCACAGTGAAAGAAGGGGTCAAGTCGTTTATTAGCCCAACTTGTTTTAATTTTAACGACGAGGAAATGTCCCTGGATGCTCTAAAGTTTCTTGAAAATCGTATTCATGTTCCAGTTCTTCGTCCAATTCAGTTAGGCTTCTTTGGGAAACACTTCGATAGAAAATCACTAGATAAGGATTCTTGTTGCCCTTATCGTAAAAATGTTGACATTTTCCTAAGTACTGAAATAAATGAAGACGAATTGAAAGTTTTAATACAAAAAAAAGTAAAATTAGTAATCAATTAATCGTACGTCTAATAATTTGACTATTAGGAGAAACTTCAGAATAAATAATTCCTTCGAAGCTAAGAATTGTAGTTTTAAGATCCATCCAGGAATTTGGAGATAATCCTGCTTTTTGACATACAAAAGCCAAATATTGACCAATATCCCATTTTTGCTCAACTGGAACCTGTGGTAATAATAATCCACGTTGATATGGGCCTCTTTCAGCAATTAGTCCATGACGCCCAATTTCTATAATTTTAAAGTAGTCTTGGGGTTTTTCAACAACGATTTTTTGAGGTATTGTAAGAATGGTCACTTCAACTATAATATTACTCATCTCTGATTTTTTTACTTTAAGGAAACGTGGATCATGAAAAGCGGCATCT
>JAEOSP010000063.1 GCA_016840305.1 Candidatus Hodarchaeota archaeon | reverse complement strand
CTTTCACTTCTTTACCAAATTTTATGGTTTTTACTTCGGTTCTTATGAGGCTGTCTAGATATTCAGATATATCTATCTCGTATTCTACACAAAGTTTTTTGAACTCTTTCCACAACTTTGGATCAACTTTAATAGAGGTAGTTTTTCTATCCTTTTTATTTGCCTCTTTTTTGCAAGGCCATTTAAGATTCATTCTTATTCCTCCTTCAAATCAATTAACTTCTCATCAGTAAACTCGAGTAAGGATTCAAAAAAATTACTCATAATGGAAATTATAATGTATGAAATAACAATCCAAACAATGTTGAATAATATGGATAATATACTAGAATAACTTCCATTAACCATAACAGACCAAAAAGACGTTATAAGGATTGCCATACCGAACGAATATAATCCTAAAAACATTCCCCTAACCTTTTCATAGGAACAACCCAAAATCGTATTTTTCTTGTCTGTGAATTCCCTAACGAATGTGGCCTTATAGAACCAATCTAACTTCATTACTTCTTTTCCTCCTTCAACTCTTTCAAGGAAAAGTGCATTTCAAAGCCTTTTGCTGGTTTAACTCCTGCATCGTATAACATGTCGAAGGTTATCCCTTGTCCAACATAGGTGTATTTGTGATGCAGAACAGCTTTACCCTCTATGATTGAAATTGTGTCTTTTCCCTTCCTAGATTTTTTTTCCAAAACTACACTTGCTTCCATTTTCTTTTCATTCCTCCTTCAAAGTACCTTTTTCTTGTGCTGGTAGGGTACCCTCCTGGTGTGATTTAGACCATTCCGTGAGCACCTTATGGATTGTTCCCTTGGAAACACGCAAATTTTCCTTGATTTTGTCCATACTCAAGCCTTTTCTTCTCAAGGATATGATTTTTTGCTTGTGGTAGTCGGATATTGGTTTCCTACCTAGCTTTTTTCCTTCTTTTACAGCCCTCTTTAAACCAAGCTTAGTCCTTTCCACTATAAGCTCTCTCTCGAATTCAGCCAAGGAACCCATGATGTTCATAAACATTCTACCTTGGGACGTTTCCGTATTTATTCCTTGAGACACACAGTTTATGCTTATACCAAGATGTTGAAGCTCTTGCACAACCTTTACAAGATGAGGCATAGACCTACCCAACCTGTCAAGTTTCCAGACTAGGACTGAATCAAACTTCCTCAGCCTAGCATCCTTTATCAGCTTGTCCAAACCAGGTCTAGAATCTTTTGTGCCAGAAATAACATCCTCATAGACGTTAAACACCTCGTATCCCATGCGTTCACAGAAACCCAAAAGCTCTATCTTCTGGTTCTCGTTAGTCTGGTCAAGTGTAGAAACCCTAACATAAATAGCAATCTTCATTTTTCATCAGTTATTTTTTCTTTAATACACATAAAAAATAATGTTCCAAGCACCAGTATTCCACTCACGTATATTCCATCTTCTGGACCAAATTTACTTCCAAAAACATAGTGTGCTGACGCCAAACAAATAAATGCTTTTGTTATAATATCAGATGTGCTATAATCTTTCATATTTAAATCACCTCTTCTCCAATGCAATTGTCTATGTGATAGATTATGAAATCGTTTTCCACATAGTACTCTATTTTCTTGGTGTCTGCTCTACCAAATTCTGGAGGTTCTCCAGAATACATACTATAAGCAGGTCTAAAATACCAGTGTAGTGTTTCGTTGTTGCAGTCTAAATGATAACTAATTTTTTTGATAAGTGGATTTTGAATTTCCGATAACATGATATGGAAATTCTCACAAGTAATGTTATAGTCTTCAAACAAATCAAAAGTTTGATTGTAGTCTTTTCCTAACTCGTAACATCTTTTTCTTTCATCATTCAACTCACTTTCTTCTGCAGACCATTCCTCCATTGATCTAATCCTAAATCCACTAGGAATCGGAGTTTCTTTCTTAATATCCGTTTGGTTAATTGATTCTACAAATTGGTCTTTGATTGATTCTTGATTTGTGAGTTGATCTCTATCTAAGTGAGGGGCCATTAGGTATAAAAAACTACACAGTATAAAAATTGTAGATATACATGCTGCTAAACAAATCCATGATTTTTTTACATTCATTTTCATTTCAGATCACCTTTTTGTTCATTTAATCTATTTCTCCTTTTCTTTTAGTCTTTTCATAACCACTTTCT
>JAEOSP010000639.1 GCA_016840305.1 Candidatus Hodarchaeota archaeon | reverse complement strand
CCTCAATATCCATATTTTCATGATTATGTTTAATCTTCTGATTCTGTGGTAATCTCATCAGGTTCTCAATTTTATTTACGGTTTCCTCTTTCATACTTCATATCTCGAATAATAACTTATTTACCTGTAACTCTCAATCCCTGTCGTGCTTTGTCATATTTTCTTATTGAAGTTAATCTACATTCAGGATATGGATGAAGCACAAACATCCATAACCACTTAATAACAAATTTACCAAAAGGAGTTGTTTCTTTTGATATATATACAAAATATGCTTTGAGATAAGTTACCCCTGTGTATAATGCCAGTTTTCTATCTGCAACCCATATAGATTGTCGGAATAATGATGCAACACAAATAATCAATAATGGAAACAAAAGGTAAAAAATAGGTTGTACCAATCCAAGTAGTATAAATCCTATTGTGACTAATATTATCAAAGATAAGGATTTCTTCACTACTTGATTATATTCTTTTTTCCATATCTGTTTCATCTTATCATTCACTTTTCTTTGCTCCTTCATTTAACAACCAATTAAAAAAAATAGAGGCCAAGACAAAACCACAACACAACCCTATGATGAAAGTAAGGAGTTCACTTTCCATGTTGCTTCTCCTTCTCAAAATTTTCAATGATCTTATGCTTACAAAGATTTAAACAATAAACCTGATCCTTAGGTGTAGTGCTGCCCCTATGTTTCTTAATCACACCCTCCAGATCCTTAACGAGCAACTTACGAGATTTACTCCTATAACAATCTTGAAATGTTTTATCTTTCAACATTATCTTTTTAATACTCATTTAAAAAACTCCTAAAATGTGAAAGGTTTGTGAAAGGTTTGTGAAAGGTTTCTTCCTGTTGTGAAAGCTGTGAAAGGTTCTCGGATATATACACCCTTTTTTTAAAAAAAGTAAGCTATAAAGTATTAACAATAAGTTACATACAGACTTAGACTTACGTGAGTAAGTTCGAAAAGCTTTCACAGTCTTCACGACTCCTGTAAAACCTTTCACATAGCTTTCACAAAGCATTCACAATCCCTTCACAAAACCTCATATCTTTTGAACAGATAGCTTAATTTTTTGCTGTTCTTTGGTTCAGTTAATAAAATAACTTGTCCTTCTCTTGTATGTGTTTTTTTCAAACCCATCTTTCTTAAGATGTAACCTAGTGATTGTTTCTGCTTTTTATCTTCCCATCCTAAACCAGTACATATATCTGAAAACTTAATGTTTGTAGGTGCATCATCAAGTTTTTCATTGATATTATGCTCTCGAATTATATTTAGAATATCATATTGAACTGAGTTTCTAAAATCAGATTCCTGCTCAGATTCCTTCTCTTGTGCATACTTGATAATATCTGCTATTTCAAGACCTATGTGCATCCCTGTTCTGATTATACCTTCAAAAGTCTCTCTTATTCTTCCATGTTTTAAATTACAATTTTCATCTAGTTCTGGTGGATCTGTTGTTTTATATCGGTAGTTAATTAGTTTTGTTTGTATGGTGTTTATTTCTTTTTTTACTCTTGACAATTTTGCTATTTCAGGGTAGTCTTTCTCCATATCAAAAACAATACATCGGGATAGTAATGCCCTATCCCATATCTGTTCTCCTGCAAATGCTTTATATCCAAAATTGTCATATGATATAATTCTTTCTTGATCTTCTTTATCTGCTACAAGATATTTACTTCCTTTACGGTATCCTGGTTTTATAAAATCGATCATTTCTTGTCCTTTCTCGGTTCTTGAGTTTAATTTATGTTCTACTTCATCTAGTAATACTCCTGCATTGTAGAAGTGTGTAGCTCTTACCATCGCTGGAAATGTAGCAGTTGCACTATGTACCATTCTCCATCCTAATTCTCTTATTATATCAAGTCCTAGTGTTTTTCCACTATCAATTAATCCAAGAAAAGCAGGGAATCCTAATGTATCCCAACTTTCAATTTTATATGAACTGAAAAGTGATAATGTAAATATTTTATATTGAATTTCTTCAGGAAAAATAATAATTCTTTTTTGTAATTCAACAGTATCGTTAAAGGTATTTAACATATCCAGGTCAGTAACTTGTATATCAATCCACCTTGGTATTTTCCATAGATCAGGATTGATTATTTTTGTTATAACATCAAAATCGGAGTTTCTACCGCATCCGCCATTTAGTTCTAAACATTCAATAGGTTTACCTGAAATTGATTGTGTTTTAGCACCACATTTTCTGCATCGCCATAGTCCTTGTTTTTTCAGTTCAAATACTGGTTCTTTTGGTAATGGTTCTCCGTCATCTTCTTCAAGTATTTCTTTTATTGGTTTGTCATCTGGTACTAATGCGTGTGCTTGTTTGTATTTTCTTGTTAGCCAATAGGGTTCTCCATTGTTTAATATTGGTTCAATGATTCCCTCTTTCAATATTATCCACTCCATTTGTTTTTCTCAACAATTCTTATTACCCGATAGAGTGGAATGATCTCAACAGCACCATTTGTATTTCTTAAAACAATAGAGTTGTTGGTCAACTCTAAAAAAGTACCATCCTTTCTACCAACAGTCGAATTGGATTTATCATCATAATAAATAGTAATTTCTTTAGTCGTTAGATTTGTTTGCATCCATACCACACCTTATTATATTCATAAAATCCCTCGTTTTTTACACTCGGCAAGTAATTCTGAAAAACTAAGATCTTCATAGCTCATGCTTTACTCCCTTGTTTTAAAAAAAAGTCGTTCACAATCATTCGAATTACAACGGCTTGTGCAATTCCGTGTTCCTCTGCATATTTCCGGATTCTTTCTGAGGTTTTGTAATCCAGGTTCAAACAAAATTGTTTCATGTTTCTCAATAGTAAAGTATATATGTCGAATTTATATACTTTATAGTTATAAAAAGTTTGAAGTATATAAAGGTTTGATAATATGGTAAGGAGAAAAAGAACAGGTCTAACTATAAAACAAGCATTTGAGAAAAAGAAATATTGGAATATTATTGATTTAATAATGGAATTTACCAATAGTAGTAAGAATAAAATCAAATTTGCACATCTTAAATATGCTCTTGTTAGAAATCATTATTCTGAAAATAAAATACTACATAAACATATGGAAGAATTTTTCAAAATATCAGATAATGACAATAGAATCCAAGCAATAAGAGATATGTATCATGAAAGAGAGCTCAACTTAAAAGAATATAATGATTCAATAAAAGAGATTAATAAAATGATTTTAAAAAAACGCTTGAAAAAACCAGAATCTGAAAAATTTTCATCCGAGCAAGGATTGAGAAATGCTCTTGCAAGATTGAAAAAATTAGAGTTAATAGGCAGAATATCTGATAAACCAAGAAAAGGGTATCCATATTATATTATCACAGAAAAGGGAATGATAAAATATTTGCGACATATAATTCACTTAAATATCGATAAAAATATTCCAGATGACTTCACAGTATTACAAGAATTATTGAATAAAACTTTTGCTTTATCATTACAAAAATTCAATGGAGATATTGTTAAAACTCTAAAAAATCTTT
Organism: Candidatus Hodarchaeota archaeon; assembly: GCA_016840305.1. The sequence continues at coordinate 163 of JAEOSP010000639.1, read as the reverse complement.
AATCTTTTTTCTCTTTATCATCTAGTGTTAATACTTTTGCCATGAGTATCTGCATCTGATTTCTCAATTCTTCATTTTCTTTTTGTAGTTTTGTAACTTGTTCATTCATATTAGTTTCTAATTTCTCCAAACTCTTTGGTTCTTGGATAACCATAACATTGTT